>JAPPLJ010000015.1 GCA_028819475.1 Rhodospirillaceae bacterium | reverse complement strand
CCGCATATTAAACAACCCGGCCGGGGGCGCGGGGGGGGGGGCGGGGTGTTTTTTTTTTTTGTTTTTTTTTGGGGGGGGGCGGGCCGCCCGCCGGCGGGGGGGGGGGGGCGGGCGCGGGGGTGGGGCGTGAAAGGCTGAAACGGCATGTCTGTCCGCCCGTCCGCAGCGGAGGAAGATCCGCGGGTGCCGATCACCTTCGTGACCGGTTTCCTGGGCGCGGGCAAGACGACGCTGGTCAACCACGTCCTCGCCGATCCCGGCAGCGGCAAGTGCCTGGTCATCGTCAACGAGTTCGGCGAGATCGGCATCGATTCGGACCTGATCGCCCGCGCCTCGGACGACATGCTCGAGCTGACCAACGGCTGCATCTGCTGCGCCAGCAAGGACGACCTCGTCGAAACCCTGTACACGGCGTTCATGCGCCGGGTCGGCGCGCTCGAACCGCAGATCGAGTTCGACCGGGTCCTGGTGGAGACGACGGGCATCGCCGACCCGTCGCCGCTGGCCCAGCTGCTGTATACCGACATGCAGCTCAACCTGTCCTACCGGCTGGATGCCATTATCACCTTGGTCGACCTGAAGCATGTCGGCGGCCAGCTCGAAGCCAACGACGAAGCCCGGAAACAGGTTGCGATCGCCGACAAGCTGATCCTCAACAAGCGGGACCTTGTCGGGGAAACGGAGTTTCGCGCGTCTGCCGAGGCGGTGAACGGGCTCAATCCGTATTCGGTGAAGGAAATCACCACCCACTCGGCGATCGCCCTCGACCGGCTGCTCGATCTCGACCTGTTCGAGCCGAAGATCAAGGAAAGTTCGCTCGGGGATTGGATCGGCATAGTCGACGCTGCCGCGCGGGACGGCAACGGGACCGGACACGATCATCACGACCATCACGACGGTCACGGCCACCACGACCACGGCGATGTGTCCGCGGTGTGCATCGAGGAGGAACATCCCCTCGACTATCACCGGCTCATGGAGCTGATGGTCGAACTCACCGGGGAGTATGGCGCCGACCTGTACCGGGTGAAGGGCCTGTGCCGTTTCGTCGGCAACGACCGGCCGGTGATTCTCCAGGGGGTGCAGGAGGTCTTCAGCCCGCCGACCTATGCAGAGAAGTGGCCCGGCGGCAAGGCGCAGACGCGCCTCGTGCTGATCGGCCGGGCTTTGAAGGGCGACGATATCGAACGACGCCTCGCATCCTGCCGTTCGGCGTCGGACACGCCGGTATTCGAACGCGGCACGGGCGCGATCTGACGAGGCGGTCCGCGTCGGGAGGACGGGAACGATGAGCGACTTCGCTTTCATGACGGCGATCGAGTTGAAGGATCTGATCGCACGCCGGGACATCTCGCCGGTCGACCTCGTCGGGTCGTCCCTGGAGCGGATGGAAGGGCTGGAACCCACGCTCAACTGTTTCGTCCAGACTTCGCCGGACCTGGCGCTCGATGCGGCACGGCAGGCCGAGAAGGCCGTGATGGCGGGCGAAGACCTCGGCCTGCTGCACGGCCTGCCGATCTCGGTCAAGGACCTGATCGCGGTGGACGGCCTGAAGCTGACCTTCGGCTCCCGCGCCATGGCGGACAGTGTGGCGGCGGTCGACGCGCCCTCGGTGGACCGGGCGCGCCGGCAGGGCGCCTGCATCGTCGGCAAGTCCACGACCAGCGAGTTCGGCTGCAAGGCGGTCGGCGACAGCCCGCTGACCGGGATCACGCCCAACGCCTGGAATCTCGCCAAGACTCCGGGCGGGTCGAGCTGCGGCGCCGCGACCAGCGTCGCGGCCGGGATCACGCCGTTTGCGCTGGGAACCGACGGCGGCGGGTCCGTGCGCATCCCGAGCTCGCTCAGCGGCCTGTTCGGCATCAAGGCGCAGTTCGCGCGTGTCGCGGTCTATCCGGCGAGCGCCACGCCGACGCTCGCTCATGTCGGCCCGCTCACGCGGACGGTTCGCGACGCGGCGCTCCTGCTGGGCGCGGTCGCCGGACACGACCGCCGCGACCCCTTCGGCGTCGCGCAGTCCGTGCCCGATTTCCTGGCCGCCTGCGACCGGCCGGTGCGCGGCATGCGCCTGGCGTGGAGTCCGACGCTCGGCTACGCGCAGCCATCCGACGAAGTCGTTGCCGTCGTCGAGGAGGCCGTCCGGACGTTCGAGGACCTGGGCTGCACGGTCGATCTCGTCGAACAGGTCATGGACGAAGACCCGCTGCCGATCTGGATGGCGGAGTTCTATGCCGGCGTCGGAACCAGGCTGAAGGACGTGCTCGCCAACAAGCCCGAACTGCTCGACCCGGCGGTGGCCGAGGTCCTGGCCGGTGCGCTCGACCAGGAGATGGGCGATTACTACGCCAAGGTTTTTGCGCGTTACGACTTCCGCGAAAAGATGCGGACCTTTTTCGAGGATTACGATCTGCTCCTGACGCCGACGCTTCCCGTCCCCGCTTTCGACGTGGGGTGCGAGGCGCCGCCGGAGCTGCCCGACCGCAACATCGTGTCGTGGGTCTACTACACCTATCCGTTCAACCTGACGGGCCAGCCCGCCGCCTCGGTGCCGGCGGGCTGGACGCGGGACGGCCTGCCCGTGGGCATGCAGATGGTCTCGAAGATCCTGCACGAGGAAGACATTTTCCGCGCCGCTGCGGCGTTCGAAGCCGCCAGGCCGTGGGCCGACAGGAAACCCGATCTGGCGGCCTGATAGAGGGCATTGCGGCCGGAGAAGCGAACGGGAAAAGGCGGCGCCGGTGCAACAACCGGAATTTACGAGCGTCCGCCAAGACCGGTTGTATTCGTGAAATTCGTCAATTGAGCAGCTGTCTCGGCAGCCACATGGCGATTTCGGGAAATGCCATGATAAGCGCCAATCCGGTCAGCTGCAGGAGCACGAACGGAATGATGCCGGCGTAAATCTGCTGGATCTTTACCTGGGGCGGGGCCACGCCCTTCATATAAAACAGTGCAAATCCGAACGGCGGCGTGAGGAAAGACGTTTGCAGGTTCACCGCAAGTAAGATGGCGAACCAGTAAACGACGTCCAGCTTGGACACATGGCCGGAGAAGTCGAGCAACTCGACAATCGGTGCAAAAACCGGGATGACGATCAACGTAATCTCGATCCAGTCGAAGAAAAAACCCAGAAAGAAAACGATCGCCATCAGGATAAAGAGTATTCCCCACGACCCGAGGCCGGCGCTGTCCACCAGGCCGATAACGATTTCGTCGCCGCCGAGAGAGCGAAACGTATAGGAAAACGCGGTCGCACCGATAAAGATGAAAAATATCATGGCATTGGTGAGCATCGACCGCTCGACGACCTCGCGCACCAGTGTGAAAGTCAGTCGCCGGTTCAGCGCCGCGAGCAGGATGGCTCCCAGAGCCCCCATTCCGGCGGCCTCGGTCGGCGTGGCCCAGCCGAGGATAATCGAACCGAGAACCATGAAGATCAGGAAGATCGCCGGAAGAAATCCGCGCAGGAGAAGGCGGATCAGTTCCCGGTAGCTTTCCGGCCCCAGTTCGCGGGGCAAAGGCGGCGCCAGCTTTGGCCGCAGACTGCATAGCGTCGTGATGTAGATCAGATAGAGGCCGGCCAGCAACAAGCCCGGAAAGAAGGCCGCCACGAACAGATTGCCGACGGACCGGCCGAGGAGTTCGCCCATGATGACCAGCATGATGCTCGGCGGAATCAGCACGCCGAGCGTGCCGGATGCCGCAATCGTGCCGGTGGCGAGCGGCGTGTTGTAGTTGCGCTCCAGCATCACGGGCAGGGCCATGATGGTCATCATGACGACCGAGGCCCCGATGATTCCCGTCATTGCCGCCATGATGACGCCCATCGCGGTCACCGACAGCGCCAGGCCCCCGGGAACCCTGTACAACAGAACCTGCAGGCAATGCAGAAGGTCTCTGGCGACGCCGCTCTTTTCAAACATCGTCCCCATGAAAATGAACATGGGGATGGCAATGAGAACCTGATTGTCGGCAATTCCGCCCCAGATGCGCGAGACGATATTGAAGAATTCGATCTGGGCAAATACGCCGAATGCAATTCCGATAAATCCGAAGCCGAGTCCGACGCCGCCCAGAATGGCGCCGACCGGGTAGCCGGTGAACAGAAGAAGCCCGAGAGCCGCAAACATGAAGAGCGGCATATAGTCGATAAAAAAATCGATCATAGCAGCTCTCTCGTCGGGCTCGTTGCCGGCTCATCGCCGGCTGTCTCCGGAATGACCGACGAACCGAACAGTTCGACGAACTTGCGCAAAAATACGCTGACCGCCGCCAGGAAGATGAACACAATTCCCGCCGGCAGAAAGGCCTTGATAATCCAGCGGTGCGGCAGTCCGGTTGCCGAATCCGAATTTTCTCCCAGGTTCCAGGATTTCTCCCACCAGTCGGTGCCGTGATAGAAAACAATCACGCAATACGGGATGAGAAACAAAAGACAGCCCAGCATCTCGATCCACAGTTGCGCCTTGCGCGGCAGCCGTTCATGCACGATTTCGATGCGTACATGGGCGTCCTTCATATACCCCCACCCGATGCACAACAGGAACAGCACGGCATGCAGGTGCCATTCGAGCTCCTGCAGCTTGGTCGAGCCGAGCACAAGAAACCGGCGTGTGACCACGTCGAACGCGATGACCACAATGAGCAGCACGCTCAGCCACGCCACCAGCGAGCCGACAAGACTGACAAAGCGGCCGAGGCGATCGCTGATGCGATACAGGATCAACATGGGTTCAAGGAGTTTACCCTGGCGAAAAAGGTTGCTCCGTGCGCTAAACGCGATAGCGCACGGAGCATGACTTTACCGCTATGAACCGGCTGGGGGTCTATTTCAGATACCCCAGATCGGACCAGACTTTGTACTCTGCCCGGAAATCGGAATAGGATTTCCAGACCTTCTTGAAGTTCGCGCTCCTGGCTCTGTCGTCCTCGACGACTTCGAGCCATGCCTTCCTGAGCGCATTCAGGATTTCAGGCGACCATTTGTGGATTTTCACGCCCTTCTTGATCAGCTCCTTCAGCGCCTTGCCCTGGATCGCCTCACCTTCGGCAAGGCCCTCACGCATATTGTCGCCGCAGGCCATCTCGAGGATGATCTTGTGCTGCTTTGACAGCGCATCCCATTTCTTCTTGTTGATCATGATGTCGAACAGGGTCGACTGCTGATGCCAGCCGGGGAAATAGGCATGTTTGGCGACCTGATAGAATCCCCAGTCCAGATCAATGGCCGGCATGGAGAATTCCGCCGCATCGATGGTGCCCCGCTCCAGTGCGGGATAGATGTCGGCGCCGGCGATCAGCTGCGTCGACACGCCGATCTTCTGCATGACCTTTGCGCCAAGGCCGAAGAAGCGCATCTTGAGGCCCTTCAGGTCTTCGAGCGTGTTCATTTCCTTGCGGAACCAGCCCGAGCCTTCAGGCGCAATGACGCCGCACAGGACGGTATGGATGCCATGCGGGGCGTAAAGCTCCTCGAACATCTTCTTGCCGCCGCCATAATAGTACCAGGCCATGTACTCGCCGGCGCGCGGACCGAAGGGAACCGCAGCGAACAAGGCAAACGCCGGGTCGCGCCCGTACCAGTATCCGGGAGTCGACCAACAGGCGTCGACCGAACCGGCGCTCACGGCGTCGAAACATTCCTTGGGCGGAATCAGCGCACCGGGCTCCGTGAACTGGATTTTGAACTTCCCGCCGGACGCACCGTCGACCTTGCCGACGAGGCTCTTCCCGAGCGAGCCGAGCTGGATCAGTTTGCTGGGAAAGAAGCTTCCCATTTTCCAGCGCACGCGATCGGCAGCGTCCGCGGCCGTCACCGTACCCAGGCAGACGGCGGCTCCGAGCATCGCACCCAGGAGCGATCGGTTAAATTTACGAATGTTCATTACTGCTCTCCCTCTTCACTGTCGTGGCGATCGAATTCGCCTGGAATCGGTTACCGTACTTCCATTGCTAAACGCATCCTGAATTCGGCCGTTTCGCAGCACGCTCCTGCCGCCGGAACCATCCGGATGCCTGTCCGGGAGGCCGGACCATCCCGTCGTCGATCTGCATGCAGGTCGGCAAAACCAGATCTCCGGAGATGCTGATTCCATAGCCCGCAACACGGGCCAGATCACCGGTGAATTCCCGTGTGGATACAGAGATTGCCTGCAAAACACGCAGCATGTCAACGGCAGGGCCGGCACGAAGGGAGCCGGCGGAGGCGGCGGGCCGAAGCGCCGATTGCGTTCGTCGGGGCCGGCGACTATGATTCGAGGCCCGCCAGCGCCCAGTCCTGCGGACACAGGAAATTACCGGTAATCGTCGGCGCGCCGGCCGTGCGGCCGCGCATAATGCTGCCCGGCGAACCGGCGGCGGGCTGACGGTGCGCCGGAGACATATTGAATGGCGGTAGCCGCAACCGAAAAGGAAATGCCGGCAGGCGCCACCGCGCCGCCGCAGGCCGACGAAAGCTGCGTCGCCTTCCTGATCGGCGAGCGCCGGGTCACCAACGCCGCCGTCGCCGCGGCAATGATCGCCGTGATCGGCGTTACCTTTTCCGTCTTCCATCTTTACGCCGCCTATTTCGGCCAGGCCCAGAGCTACCTGCACCGGACGATGCACGTCACGCTGATGATCGTGATCTGCATCCTGCTGCGGCCGGCCGGGCGCAAATCGTGGAAAGAGCCGGTCAACCGCTGGCTGGCCTACGATATCCTCTGCATTGCGCTCACCCTCGCCGTGCAGATCTATATCTGCTGGGACGTCTTCGCCTTCATCAACCGGCGCGGCCTCGCCGATCCCGTCGACATGGCGATCGGCGTCGTCATGATCTTCCTGGTCATGGACGCGACGCGCCGGGTGATCGGCTGGATCATGGTGCTGCTCGGCGCCTTCTTCATCCTGCAAAGCGCCTACGGCGAATACTTCTTCGGCATCTTCTACGGGCCGTCCATCGACTGGTCGCTCATCATCAACGACCTGTTCATGGAAGAGGAGGGCATCTACACGATACCGATCAGCATATCGGCGTCCTTCGTCGTGCTGTTCATTATCTTCGGCGCCTTCATCATGCGCACCGGCGTCGGCGAACTGTTCAAGGACATCGCCTACGGCCTGATGGGCCGGCAGGTCGGCGGACCGGCGAAGGCAGCAGTCATGTCGAGCGCCTTCATGGCCTCGATCTCCGGCAGCGCGGTCTCCAACGTGGCGACCACCGGCACCTTCACCATCCCGCTGATGAAGCGCATGGGCTACCCGCCGGCCTTCGCCGGCGCGGTCGAGGCCTGCGCGTCCACCGGCGGCGTCTTCACCCCGCCGGTCATGGGCGCCGTCGCCTTCATCATGGCCGAGTTTCTCGGCGTGCCCTACTGGGAGGTCGTCAAGGCCGCCGCGATCCCTGCCCTGATCTATTTCACCGCCGTGCTCGCCATGGTGCATTTCCGCTCGCACCGCATGGGGCTGGCGGCGCAGGCGGACGCCGACCTGCCCTCGGCCTGGGGCGCGATCCGGGAGCGCGGGCACATGCTGCTGCCGGTCGTCGCGCTCGTCGGTGCGCTGGTCGTCGGCTACAGCCCGATCTTCGCCGCCCTGCTCGGCATCGTCTGCGTGTTCGCCCTGAGCTGGTTCCGCGCCGAGACCCGTATGACGCCGGTAACCTTCCTGGGCGCGCTGGAGGACGCGGCGCGCATGATGGTCTCGGTGGCGGTGCCGTCCGCCGCCGCCGGCCTGATCGTCGGCGCGCTCTATTTTTCCGGCCTCGCCGTGCGTTTTTCCACCTCGATCATCGACCTGTCCCAGGGCAGCACAATCCTTGCCCTCGCGCTGGCGATGGTCATCTGCATCATCCTCGGCATGGGGATCACGGTGACGGCGCTCTACATCCTGGTCGCCGCGCTGGTGGTGCCGGCGCTCACCAAGCTCGGTGTCGAGCCGATGGCGGCGCATCTCTTCGCCTTCCATTTCGGCGTCCATTCCTACATCACGCCGCCGGTTGCGCTGTCCGCCTTCGCCGCCGCCGCCATCGCCGGCAGCGACCCGATGAAGACAGGGTTCCAGGCCGCCCGGCTTGCCCTGGCGGCCTATATCCTGCCCTATATGTTCGTCTATTCGCCGGGCCTCGTCGCGGTCGGCGCGTGGCACGAGATTCTGGTCGCGGCGGTCACGGCGATCGTCGGCGTCGTCGCCCTGGCCGCGGCGGTCGAGGGCTGGCTGTTCGGGCCGGCGCCGGGCTGGCAGCGCATTGCGCTGGCGGCCGGGGCGATCCTCCTCGTGATGCCGCCGCTGTGGTCCCATGCCGCCGGGTTCGCTATTGTGGCCGCCATAGCCGGAATCCAGTGGCTCGGACGCGCGGCGCCGGCGGGCGCCCGCGAAGGCCGGGAGCATGAAAAACCGGCCGGGAAGAGCGGACCATGACACGCCGCAACGCCTATATCGCCGGATGGGCTGCCATCGCCGGGGCGACCGCGCTGCTCTTCGCGCTCGATGCCCTGCGCATGGTCAATTTCCATTTCAACTGGTTCGTGGCGATCCTGGTGGCGGTCTCGGCCATTCTGGTCGCCTTCGTCGTCAGGCTGGCGCGTGGCGCCGGAAACGCGCCGCCGTCGCCCGACATTTCCAAGCCGGCAGAGACCGGCACGCCCGACGGGCAAAACTGAATTTCAACCGAAGGAGGGAACTATGAAAACCATTTGGACCGTATTCGGAGCCGGCGCCGCAGCCGCTGCACTGGCGCTCGGACTGGCCGGCAGCGCCGGCGCCACCATGCCCAAGACGCTCTCGATCACGACCTCGGGCAAGGGCGGCAGCTGGTTCGCCGTCGGCAGCCGGGTCATCCGCGAGGTCGAGAAGGCCAACCCCGGCCTGGTCACCCAGGTCCAGACCGGCGGCGGCCTGACCAACCTGCGCAAGATCCAGGCCGGCCAGGCCGATATCGGCATGACCTTCGCCTTCGCAGCGCCGATGGCCTACAACGCCGTCGCGCCGTTCAAGAAGAAGCACGACAAGCTGACCTATCTCGGCGTGCTGTTCCCCGGCTATCTCCAGATCGTCACCAAGAAGGCGAGCAACATCACGAAGTTCGAGGACCTGTTCGACAAGCGGATCTCGGCCGGCAAGATCGGCTGGGGCGGCGAGCTGATGTTCCGACTGATGCTGAACGTCTACGGCATGGACTATGACAAGATCCGCGCAAAGGGCGGCGTCATCAACCATGTCGGCACCGCGCAATCGACCCAGATGATGCGCGACGGCAACATGGACGCCATCGTCAGCGGCGGCAGCCCGCCGAGCCATCCCAAGTTCGCCGAACTGGCGCTGACGACGAAGATCGACCTGCTGTCGATCGGCGACGCGGGGCTGGGGCGCATCTTCAAGGCCTATCCGTCCTTCGTGAAGGCGACCATGCCCGCCGATCCCTACAAGGGCGTCAAGGGCGGGTTCCGCACCATCGGCGGCGCGGTTATCCTGGTCGCGAAGAAGAGCCTTTCGGACGAGGCCGCCTACCGGATCGTCAAGGCGTTCTACAGCAACCTGGACGGCATCAAGAAGGATATGAAGCAACTTCGCGAGGCCAATGCCAAGGACGCGCTGACCGGGAACAAGGGCCTGCCCCTGCATCCTGGCGCGGCCCGCTACTACAAGGAAGTGGGCCTGACGAACTGACGGCCGGGACTCCGGTCCCGACTGCCAATCCTGTGGAGGCGCCCGGCTGTGCATGCAGCAGCCGGGCGTCTCCGGATATTTTTCTGCGCAACGGTGACAGCATGCGAACGCTGATCGAAAACGGCACCGTCATCGCCTGGGACGGCGGCCGGCACCGCGCTCTCGAACCCGGCGTCCTGGTTTTCGAGGACAACGAAATCGTCCATGTCGGAACGGACTATGCCGGCGCAGCCGATACGGTCGTCGACGCCGCCGGGCGGCTGGTCATTCCCGGCTTCGTCAATTCCCACCTGCACCTGACGGACACGCCCTTCACCAAGGGGCACCAGGAGGACGTGGGCAGCCGGTCCGGCCCGTCGAACACCCAGAACTACAACGCGCTCTACAAGATGCTGCCGGCCGTCCGCAAGGCATCGGACCCGGAAGACCAGTATGCCGGCGCGCAATGCTCGATCGCCGAACTCCTGCTCAGCGGATCGACGACAATCGTCGAGCTCGGCTACGACTACGAGATCGGCGGCGGCGGCGATATCGCGATCACCGAGACGATCGCCGGCATGATCGGCGCCTCGGGCATCCGCTGCTATACCGGGCCGCGCTACCGCACCCGTTATTACGGCGCCGACGACAGGGGCGGCGTGTTCTACGACGACTATCCGAACGGCGCGCGCGAACGCTTCGAGGCCTGTGTCGCCTTCTGCCAGGACTGGAACGGCCGCTACGGCGACCGGCTGCGCACCATGCTGGCGCCGGGCCAGATCGACACCTGCGACGCGCAGCTGCTGAAGGACACACGGCGCTATGCCGACGAACTGAAGATTCCGATCCAGCTCCACGCCGGCCAGTCGCCCTTCGAATTTTCCCGAGTCCGCGAGACCGAGGGCCGGACCAGCGTCGAGTACATGATGGAGACCGGCCTGCTCGGCCCGGACTTCATCATCGGCCACGGCCAGTTCATGTCCGACGACGGCAACATCGGCAGCATGGCGAAGCACGAGATCGACGCGCTGCGCGAGTCGAAGACCGCGGTCTGCCACCTGCCCTGGGTCAAGGCGCGGCGCGGCGGCGTGATCAACTCGATCCAGAAATACGATGACCTCGGCATCCGACAGTGCCTGGGCACGGACAACTACCCGCTCGACATGTTCCACGAGATGCAGACCGCCGCCATCGTCTGCAAGATCGTCGAGAGATCCTCGGTCGCGGCGACCTGCGAGGACGTGTTCCACATGGCGACGGTCGGCGGCGCCGACGCGCTGGGCCGGCCGGATCTCGGCCGCCTCGCGCCGGGCTGCCGGGCGGACATGGTGTTCGTGCGCATCGATACGCCCCGGGCCGCTCCGGTCTACGACCCGTTCAAGTTCCTCGTCCTGGCCGCGACAGCCGGCGATGTCGAGCGGGTGATCGTCGACGGGAACACTGTCGTCGAGCAGGGCGAAGTCCTGACCATCGACGTCCCCGAAGCGGTGCGCCGGGTCAACGAGGCCAGCAAGCGCGTCTGGGCCCGGATGGACTATTGAGCCGCGCGAACGAAGCCCGGCAATTCCCCATCATACGGGGCCGGCATACCCGCTGCTCATAACCGGCCTGCCCCTTGGGCCTTTCGCCGGGACCGGCGCGCGACTAACATCCGCGCCGACTTGAGACCTGCCAGACCAGACAGGATTGTTCTGCAAGAGGCAAAAGGCACAACCATAGTCCCCCCTCCCCCAAGGGGAGGGGGATTCTTATCGGTGCTTTTCGCAGAACAATCCGGACAAGGGGAGAACAGCATGAAATTCGGCCTGGGGCAGAGCGTGCCGCGCTACGAGGATCCGCGCCTGCTGCGCGGCAACGGGCAATATACCGATGATCTGAACCGCCCGGGACAGGCACACGGCCATGTCCTGCGTTCGCCCCACGCCCATGCCCGCATCGCCGCCATCGACTGCGCGGCGGCGCGCGCGGCGCCCGGCGTGCTCGCCGTCCTGACCCATGACGACTGGCAGGCCGACGGCCTCGGCGTCATCGCCTCGCTGGCGCCGCAACTGCTGCCGCTCAAGCGACCCGACGGCGCGCCGATCCACGAGCCCTACCGGCCGCCGCTCGCCGCCGGCGCGGTGAAGTTTGTCGGCGATCCGGTCGCCTTCGTCGTCGCCGGAACCGCGGCGCAGGCGCGCGATGCCGCCGAACTGGTCGAGGTCGATTACGAGGAACTGCCGGCGGTCATTGACACCCCGGACGCGCTCGAATCCGGCGCCCCGCTGGTCTGGCCGGACCTGGGCGACAATGTCAGCTTCCGCCAGACCATGGGCGACCTGGAAGCGGTTGACGCCATCTTCAACTCGGCGCCCCATGTCGTCACGGCGGACCTGCCGATCGGCCGTCTGGCCCAGAACCCGATGGAGCCGCGGGCGGCCATCGGCGAATACGACCCCGTCGCCGACCGCTACACCCTGTGGACCGGCACCCAGGGGCCGCACGACAACCGCAACCTGCTGGCGCGCGACGCGCTCAGGGTGCCGATTTCCAAACTGCGCCTGGTCAGCCCCGACATGGGCGGCGGCTTCGGCCTGCGCGGCGGCCTGTTCCCGGAGATGGCGCTGGTCGTCTGGGCGGCGAAGCGGGTCGGCCGGCCGGTCAAGTGGAGCGGCGACCGCAGCGAGCATTTCCTGGTTGACGACCACGGCCGCGACAGCCGGCCGGTCGCCGAACTGGCGCTCAACGAAGACGGCGATTTCCTCGCGGTGCGGGTGAAATCCGTCGCCGCGCTGGGCGCCTATTGCAGCTTTTTCGGCCCGCTGCCGACCTTCGGCAACATGGGCGCCATCGTCGGCATGTACCGGACCGGCGCGGCGTCGGTCGACGTCACCGCCGTGTTCACCAACACCTGCCCGATCGGCCCCTATCGCGGCGCCGGGCGGCCGGAATCCATCTATATCTGCGAGATGCTGGTCGAGAAGGCGGCGGCGGAGCTGGGCTTCGACCGGGTCGAACTCAGGCGGCGCAACCTGATCCCCGAAAGCGCCATGCCCTACAAGACCGGGCTGCAATACACCTACGATTGCGGCCGGTTCGAAGCCAACATGGACGAGGCGCTCGCCGCCGCCGACTATGCCGGCTTCGAGGCGCGCCGGGCGGAGGCCGCGGCGCGCGGCAGGCTGCGCGGCTTCGGCATCACCAACGCCATCGAGCAGTCGGCCGGCCTGGGCGACGAGGGCGCGGAAATCCGCTTCGACGCCGACGGCGGCGTCACGCTGATGGTCGGCACCTTCTCCCACGGCCAGGGGCACGAGACCGTGTTCCGCCAACTGTTGTGCGACACGCTGGGCGTGGAGTTCGAGCAGGTGCGCTTCGTCCAGGGCGATACCGATATCGTGCGCCACGGCCACGGCACCTTCGGGTCGCGCTCCTCGGGCCTGGGTGGCGGCGCAATCCGGCTGGCGAGCGAGCGGGTGATCGAGAAGGGCAAGGCGATCGCCGCGCACCATTTCGAGACCGCCGAGGACGATATCGCGTTCGACGACGGCGTGTTCTCGGTCGCCGGCACCGACCGGTCGATCCGCATTTCCGAGATCGCGGCGATGGCGCACAATTTCTTCGGCGTGCCGGGCGGCCTCGAATCCGGGCTCGGCGCGGCCGCCAACTTCCGCCATCCGGGGCCGACCTTCCCCAACGCCACCCATTGCTGCGAAATCGAGATCGATCCGGAAACCGGCGCCGCGGAACTGTTGGCCTGGACCGCCGTCAACGACGCCGGCACGGTCATGAACCCGCTGCTCCTCAAGGGCCAGATCCAGGGCGGCATCGTGCAGGGCGCCGGCCATATTTTGCTCGAAGGCATCGCCTGGGACGAGGCCGGCCAGCTCGTCACCGGCTCTTTCATGGACTATGCCATGCCGCGGGCCGACGACATGCCCTTCATCGCGGTCGAGTCCAGCCCGACGCTGACGAAGACCAACCCGCTCGGCATCAAGGGCGCCGGCGAGGCAGGGTGCGTCGGCGGCATGGCCTGCACGATGATCGCCCTGCTCGATGCGGTGCGGCCGGCCGGGGTCACCGCGCTGCCGATGCCCGCGACGCCCCACGCCGTCTGGCAGGCGTTGCAGGCGGCAAAAGAACCATGAACCGTGCGCATTCTTCTGAACGTCGCCTCGCTCCCCTTCACTCCGCGGCGCTGCGCAGGGCGAGGGCGGCTGCGGGAAGCGCGATAGCGAGGCCGGCGAGCAGGGCGGCGCCAAGCAGCAGGATATGGGGCCACGGGTTCGTGGCATGGATGACGGCGTCGACGCTCAGCACGCCGAAGATCAGCACGGGGATGTAGAGCGGCAGCACCAGGATCGCGATCAGCACGCCGCCGCGCCGTGCGCCGAGCACCAGGGCCGCCCCGACGGCGCCGAGCAGCGTCAGGACCGGCGTGCCGAGCAGCAGGCCGAGGGCGAGCATGAGATAGCCGGCAGCGGGCAGGTGCAGCATCGCGGCGAGGACCGGCGACAGGACGATCAGCGGCAGGCCGGTCGTCAACCAGTGGGCGGCGCATTTCGCCAGCACGACCAGCAGCAGGCTGGTGCGGCCGGTCAGGAACAGGTCGACCGTGCCGTCCTCGAAATCGGCGGCGAACAGCCTGTCGAGGGACAGCAGCGTCGCCAGCAGGGCGGCGACCCAGACCACGCCGGGCGCGATGGCGGCGAGCGTTCCGGCGGCCGGGCCGACGCCGAGCGGGAACAGGACCACGGCGACGACGAAAAACGCCAGGACGACCGCGGTGTCGGCGCCGTGGCGCACCGCGAATCGGAGGTCCCGCCGGAAGGTCGCGAGATAGGGGCGCATCAGGGGCCGTCCGCCCCGTCGGGCGCATCGCGGCCCAGATTCACCGTCCGGGCATGGGGCAGGCCGGCCGGCTGATGGGTCGCCACGACGACCAGGCCGCCGCGCGCCCGGTGCCGGCCGATCATGGCCATGAGCAGCCCGACGCCGTCTTCGTCGAGCGACACCGCCGGCTCGTCGAGCAGCCAGACCGGCGTTTCGGCAAGCGCCAGCCGGGCCAGCGCCAGCCGGCGGCGCTGCCCGGCCGAGAGCAGCCCGCCGGCGACGTCCAGCAGCGGGCCGATGCCCATGGCCCCGGCGGCCGCTTCGACGCTGCCTTTCCCCTCCAGATCGCGCCACCAGGCGAGCTGCTCGCGCACCGTCAGCCACGGTTTGACCGGGTCGCGGTGGCCGCAATAGGTCAGCGGCGGGCGCGCGCCGCCGTCGCTGCCGGTCCAGACGATCGCGCCCGCCGCCGGCGGCAGCAATCCGGCCAGCAGGCGCAGCAGCGAGGATTTGCCGGCGCCGTTCGGCCCGCGCAGTTCGATGGCGTCGCCGCCTGCGGCCGCGAAACCGAGCCCGCCGAACACGGCCCGGCCGCCGCGCATGCAGGCGAGGCCCTCGACGCTCAGCGAAAGGGCGGGATAGGCGCCGGAACCGTTTTCCGGAGCATTCATGGCGCTGCACGTTAGCCAACGGGACTGCCGACACTCTGCAATCTGCGGCGCAGCGCGCAAGGGGGCAAAAGATTTAGGACTGCCGGCGCGGACGGGGAAAATTCCCCGGCGGCACGGGTTTATCGATTCGTCCTCCTCCTCAGAGGGGGAGGCCCGGAAAAGAACTGGGGTGGGGCGCCAACGGACCTGTTACCGATGTCTCCGGTCCCGACTGTTACCCATGTATCCGGTTTGCACCACCGAATCCCCCTCCTCCAAGGGATTCCTCTGCGAAAAGCCGCAAGCATCCGCCAACGGACGCTTTCCTATCCCTATCCCTCCCCCTCTTCAGAGGATTTCTCTGCGAAAGGGGATTCTCAACCTGTCCGTAG
>JAPPLJ010000014.1 GCA_028819475.1 Rhodospirillaceae bacterium | reverse complement strand
ATCCTCTTCAGAGGGGGAAGTGGCCGAGCGCAGCGAGGTCGATGGGGGTGTCCGCGCGCCGGTAAGGCCGTGCCTGTCGCGACTGCACCCCCACCCGGCTCGCTTCGCTCCCCGACCTCCCCATCTGAAGAGGGGGAGGTATAGCGCAGCGGATGCGCGAGGCGTCGTCGCGGGACCTCGTCTCGAAGAGCTTTGCCAGAGACTGCGTCCCGTCAGCCTTCGCCGTTGTCCTTCCTCTCCGCTTCCAGTTCGGCGCGCAATACGTTCTTGGCGATCTTCTCGATGGTCGAGCGCGGGAAGTCGTCGACCAGGCGGACCTCCGTCGGCACCTTGAAGTCGGCCAGCGACTGCCGGCAGGCGGCGACGATGCGCTCGCCGTAGTCTGGCGGCGCGTTGGCGGCCCCGCCGTCGACCAGGATGTAGGCGACCGGCACCTCGTCGAGCATCGGATGCTTCTTCGCGACGACCGCGACCTCGCGGGCGAGCGGCTGCTCGGCGATCACCCGTTCGACCTCCGAGGCGGCGACATTCTCGCCGCCGACCTTGAGCATGTCCTTGGCCCGGTCGGCGAAGCTGCAGAAGCCGTCGCTGTGGACCGTGATCTTGTCGCCGGTGGTGAAAAATCCTTCCTCGTCGAACGCCTCGGCCGTCGCCTCCTCGTTGCCGAGATATTCGGCGAACATGGAGATGCCGCGCACGCCGCGGATGAACAGGTCGCCGGTCTCGTCCGGGCCGACCGGGTCGCCGGCCTCGTTCAGCACCCGGATATCGTATTCGACCGAGGGCTTGCCGACGGAGAGCGGCCGGTTCGGCAGGTGGACGTCGCCGACGAAGCCGTGGCTGACGGTCTCGGTCATGCCCCACCAGCCGATCGTCTTGACGCCGAAAATCTCGTCGGTCGGCGGGCTGCAGATGCCGTTGCCCATCAGCCGGATCGGGTGGCGCTCCGGCACGTCGTGATCCATCAGCGCCCGGTTCATGAAGGGCACCATGCTGGTCCAGGTGCAGCCGTTGCGGATCGCCACGTCCCAGAACCGGCGGGCCGAGAAGCGCGGCTGGACCACGCAGCCCGCGCCGACCCACAGCGAGGCGAGCGCCGAATAGGCCTGGGCGTTGGCATGGAAGAGCGGCAGGTAGGTCAGGTGGCAGTCGGTCTCGCGCAGATCCTCGTGCAGCGCGTTGATCCTGGCGCCCCACAGGCCGTTGCCGTGCAGCCAGAGCACCGCCTTGGGCCGCGAGGTCGTGCCCGAGGTGAACTGGACGGACAGCGGTGCCATCGGGTCGGCGGGGCGGGACGGCGCATCGGCCGGATCGCCAGCCAGCCGGGCGAAGCTGTCCCCGCCCCATCCTCTTCCGGATCCGCTTCCCGGCGCGCTGCCCGGTGCGGGCGCCTCGCCGTTGTCGGTATCGGTGACGGCGACCCAGCGCAGATCCTTGCAGGCGCCGCCGATCATGGCGGCGAATTTCGGCTGGGTGATCGCCGCGACGGCGCCGGAATGGTCGGCGAAATACGTCATCTCATCGGCCGCCGAGCGCGCGTTGGTCGTGACGCAGATCGCGCCGATCTTCGCGCAGGCGAACCAGGCGAACAGGATTTCCGGGCAGTTGTCGAGATGGACCAGGAGGCTGTCGCCGGCCTTTATGTCCCGCGCCGCCAGGCCGGCGGCAACGCGGTCGACCTCATGGGCGAATTCGGCGAAGGTCCAGCTCGCGCGCGGCCCGGCGAACGGCTCCCACACCAGGAACGGCTTGTCCGGATGGCTCGCCGCCCGGGCGGCGACCAGCGCCGGAATGTCGAAGCCGGCGAAGGGATGAACGAGAGGCGATTCGATCCGGCGCATGGCGTCCTTCGAGACGAGGTTTCGCGACGCGGTCCTGCGGACCGCTCCTCAACCTCTCCTCAGGATGAAGCTGAGAATGTCAAGTCAATATGTCTCTTCATCCTGAGGAGGGCGTTGAGGAGGCCCGAAGGGCCGTCTCGAAACGCCCGTCTCGAAGGACGAAGCCCCGGCTCCCCGGGGTCGCCCGGTCGCCCTTGCGAAACGGCGGGCGCTGGCTTCTATTGCACCGGACGCCATTCAGCGGACGGGACCATGACCGGCCGGCGGTTCCGGATCGACCGGGGCGGCGCCCTTATCGATGTCGTAACCGATGCGCCGGGTGGCCGGCCGATGGCCCGCAAGCGGATGCCGGTAACTCACCGGCGCCATCCCGACGCGCTCGCGCGCCGGATCGTACAGAGGAACGTCGCGACCCTTCTTGCGCCATGAACCTGAAGAATGCGGAAACCTTCGTCTGGGCGGCGACGCTGGGAAGTTTCACGGCGGCGGCCGACCGGCTGGGCGCGACCCAGCCGGCCATTTCCGCCCGGATCGCGGCCCTGGAAGACGAACTGGGCGTCAAGCTGTTCGACCGGACCGGCCGCCGGATGCAGCTGACGCCGGCCGGCCTGGATCTGCTGCCCCGGGCGGAACGCTATGTCGCGCTTGCGGCGGAAATTAAGGCGGCCGTCGGCGACCGGAATGCGCTCACGGGCCTGGTTCGGCTCGGCACGTCGGAGACGCTGGTCCACGACTGGATCCCGGAACTGATTCGCCAGGTTCACGCCGATTATCCGGGCGTGTCGCTGGAACTGTATGTCGACCTGTCCGTGAATCTGCGCGAGCAACTGGTTGCGCGGGAGCTGGATATCGCCTTCCTGCTCGGGCCGGTGTCGGAGCCCAGCATGATCAACCGGGCCCTGTGCGCCTACGAGATGGCGTGGGTGGCGGGACCTGCGATGATCCTTCCGCCCCGGCGGCTGACGCTCGAGGCCATGGCGAAAGTGCCGATCGTCACCTTCCTGCGGCAGACCCGTCCGCACCTGCAGATCCGGCAGGCGCTGAGCCGTCCGGACCTGCCGACGCCGCGGATCAGCGGTTCGAGTTCCGTGGCGACGATGATTCGGATGGCGGAGGACGGCGTCGGCCTGGCGGCGGTGCCTCTGGACATTGTCCGTCCGCAGATCGAGGACGGCCGCTTGCGCCTGGTCGATACCGACTTGCCGCTCGCAAGCCTTGCCTTTACATCGACCTGGCCCGCCAGCCCGCCGAACCCTCTGGCGCAGCTCGTCGGCCACCTGGCCGACAATGCCGCGAAAGTCCGCCGAAGCACCGTCGCTGCCGGATGATTAATAAAATATTTTTATGAATTATCCAAAAAACAATCAATTTGTTTGATTGAATTGCTGCTCGTACGATCGGCGTTCGAGGAGCGGTGTCAGGCGGCAGCAAGCGACGATTTCGGCGCCTCAGGCGCCGGACGGCTGCTCCAACCGAGCTTCCGGACGAGGAACCAGTGGAGATTATCATGCCGAGAATGACAACCAGGGGATTGCGCCTGGCAGCCGGGGCCGCGCTGGTCGCCGGCGCCGTGGCGGTCAACGCCGCGCACGCACAGGACCTGAAGCGCCAGACGTTCAACGCCGTCGGCACCTGGGGCAACCTGAACAACTTCAAGAAACATGAGGGCCCGTTCTGGCGCGATGTCGTGCCGAAGGCCTCGGGCGGCAAAATCACGGCCAAGGTCCAGCCGATCACCGAAGTCGGCCTGAAGGGCTTCGAGATGACCCGGCTTCTCAAGCTGGGCGTGTTCGATATGGCGTTCGGCGTGATCGGCTATGTGGCCGGCGAAGACCCGGTCTTCGAGGGGCCGGACCTGTCGGCCGTCGCCCAGGACATCGGCACGGCGCGGGCCATCGTGAATGCATACCGGCCGATCATGGCAAAGGCGTTCGAGGAGGTTTTCGAAGCCAAGCTCATGGTCCTCTACCCGTTTCCGAGCCAGATGTTGTGGTGCAATGCCGAAATCGGGAAAATCGGGGACCTGAAGGGCAAGAAAATCCGCGTCTACAGCGCCACTCTGGGCGACTTCGTGGAAGGCGTCGGCGGCGTCTCCACCACCATCGCGTTCGGGGAAGTGGTGCCGGCGCTGGAAAAGAAGCTCGCCGACTGCGGCATCACCGGCACGACGCCGGCCTATAACGCCAAATGGCATCAGGTCGCGACGCACGCCTATGCCATGCGGGTGGGCTGGGGCATCTCTTTCGGCGCCTTCAACCTGAAACGCTGGAACAAGCTGGACGCCGCAACCAGGGCTTTCTTCACCGCGCAATTCCGGATGCTGGAAGACCGCATGTGGAAGACGACGGGGGCCGAAGATGCCATGGGCCTGTCCTGCAACACCGGCGGCGAGTGTACGATGGGCAAGCCGGGCGGGATGAAACTCGTGACGCCGAGCAAGGCCGATCTCGCCAAGCGGACCGAAATCCTGCACAGCCATGTGCTGAAACGCTGGGCCGAACGCTGCAAGAAAAAGCGGCCGAATTGCGTGAAGGACTGGAACGCCACCATCGGCAAGGTCATGAATATGACCATCGCCAACTAGGCGCCTCCGCCGCAATCAGCGAATCGGGGCCGGCGCGATCGGGAAACGATCTTCCGCCGGCCCCGTTTCGTGATACCTCTGGAATGCCTTGTCTTCCGTCGTCCCACCTGACAGCGGCCCGGAGCCGGTGCGCGGCGGCCGCGTCCCCGGCGCCGAAATCGTTCGGCTGCTGACCTGGATCTCCCGGTCGGCCATCTGGATCGGCGGCGCCGGGATTCTGTTCTCGGCCGGGCTCGTGACCGTCGAAATCACGGTCCGCAAGTTTTTCGGTATGAGCCTCGGCGGCGCCGACGAGGTGTCGGGCTACATCTTCGCGGTCAGCACCATGTGGGCCCTGCCGTTCGCGCTGCTGAACCGCGCGAATGTCCGGATCGATGTCGTCTACCTGCGGCTGCCGGCCTGGCTGCGGTCCTTCCTGGACGTCTTCAGCCTGGTCCTTCTCGTCGGCTTCGTGGCCGTCGTGTTCTGGCACTCGGTGAACCTGTTCGTGGAGAACCGGGCCAACGACACCCGCTCGATCACGCCGCTCCAGGCCAGGGTGTGGATCTGGCAGGGTCTGTGGATCCTCGGCATGGCCCTGTTCCTGCTGACCGGCGCGGTCCTGTTCGTTCTTGCCGTTGCCGCTCTGCTCCTGTGGCGGCACGACCGCGTCGCCGGCCTGATCGGCAGCCGCAGCAGCGAGGAAGAGATCGCCAGCGAGACCGCCTTTCTGGGCGAGAGCGGCGGCGGGACCCGGCCCGACGGTCGCAGGGGCGTGTGACATGGCGACAAACACCCTCGTCCTGCTGCTCGTCCTGTTGGCCGCCAGCGTGCCGGTCGCCGGCGCGATCGGCGTGCTCGCGATCGTCGTCGGCGAGGTCTATTCGCCCATGCCGCTGGTCCGGGCGATCGCCGAAAACCTGTGGCAGACCGGCCGGGAGTTCATCCTGATCGCCATCCCCATGTTCATCCTGCTGGGCGAAATTCTGCTGCGCTCCGGCATCGCGCAGCGCATGTACGATGCAATGGCGAAGTGGCTGTCGTGGCTGCCCGGCGGGCTGATGCACTCCAACATCGGCGCCTGCGCCATGTTCTCCGCGACGTCCGGCTCCAGCGTGGCGACCGCCGCGACCGTGAGCACCGTGGCGCTGCCGGAAGTCGACAAACGCGGCTATAACGAGCGCCTGTTTCTCGGCACGCTGGCGGCCGGCGGCACGCTCGGCATCCTCATCCCGCCGTCGATCAACCTGATCGTCTACGGGCTGTTGACCGACACCTCGGTGCCGGACCTGTATCTGGCCGGTTTTCTGCCCGGCTTCCTGCTGGCCAGCCTGTTCATGCTGACCGTGATGATCGCCTGCCTCGCCCGCCCGCACTGGGGCGGCGAGCGCATCCGGGCGACCTGGCGGGAACGCTTCGTCGCGCTGATCGATCTGCTGCCGCCGGTCCTGCTGTTCGTGGTCGTGGTCGGGTCGATCTATGCCGGCTTTGCCACCCCGACGGAGGCAGCGTCGCTCGGGGTCGTGTTCGCGCTGATCCTGGCGGCGTTCCACGGGCGGTTGTCGCTGCGCATGATCGCGCAGGCGGTCGAGGGCGCGATGACGACGACGGCAATGGTCATGCTGATCATCCTGGCCGCCGTGTTCCTGAATTTCGTCCTGGGCATCGCCGGCGTGATCCAGGCGATGACGGCCGGGATCACGGCGCTCGGCCTGTCGCCCTACGAACTGCTGCTTGCGATCATCGTCTTCCTGGTCGTCCTCGGCTGCTTCATGGAGACCTATTCCATGCTGATTCTGACGGCGCCCCTGCTGGTGCCGATCGTCGCGCAGCAGGATTTCGGACTGGCGGACGCCGACGCCAACAAGGTGTGGTTCGGCATCATCATGATCATCCTGCTCGAAACCGCGCTGATCACGCCGCCCGTCGGGGTCAATCTGTATGTGGTCCAGGGTGTGCGGGCCCGGGGCTCGATCACGGACACGATTTCCGGCTCGCTGCCGTTCGTCGTCACCATGTTCGTGATGATCGCCCTGATCGTTCTGTTTCCCCCGCTCACGCTGAACCTTTTCCAGGACCATGCAGTGCCCGTGATTTCCTGGTTCTTCGTCGATTTCCTGGGCTCGATATTCTAGGGACCGGGACAGGAGACCTGCCATGAACGAAATGACTGTCTCGGCCGCCGCCGGCCATACCGATGTCCTGGTCCGGGGTGCGCAGTCGGCGCGCAAACCGATTCGCAGCGGCGCCTATACCGGCCAGACCAGCGCGCTCGGGCCGGGGATCGTCCAGGGCAATGTCGCCGTGCTTCCGGGCGACTGGGCCGACGAATTCCTGCATTTCTGCCGCCGCAATCCGAAACCCTGCACGCCCATCGCCGTCTCCGAGCCGGGCGATCCGATGCTGCCGGAGCTGGGCGACGATATCGACATTCGCACCGACGTGCCGGCCTATCGCGTATTCATGGACGGAAAGCCGGTCGCCGAGACGACGGATCTGCACGACTGGTGGCGCGACGATCTGGTGACCTTTGTCCTGGGCTGTTCCTTCTCCTTCGAGCATGCGCTCGTCCAGGCCGGGCTGCGCCTCCGCCACTGGGACGCCGGCACCACCGTGCCGATGTACAAGACGAATATCGAGACCGCCGCCACGCCGCGCTTCTCGGGCCCGACGGTCGTGTCCATGCGGCCGTTCTCGCCGGCCGACGCCATCCGGGCGATCCAGACCACGTCGCGCTATCCCAGCGTCCACGGCGCGCCGATCCATTTCGGCGATCCGGCCGCCATCGGCATCGCGGACATCGATGCGCCGGACTACGGCGACGCGGTCGAGATACGGGCGGGCGAAGTGCCGGTCTTCTGGGCCTGCGGAGTCACCCCGCAAGCGGTCATCGAGCGCGCGAAACCGCCGCTCTGCATCACCCACAAGCCCGGCTCGATGCTGATCACGGACCTGCCGAACAGTTCGCTGGCGGTGTTCTGAGCGGCGCGGCGGGAAGAGCATCGCCCCGGCGCGGAACCATATCGGAAAGGCGACCTTGACGATAACCCGAACGCCGGACTACGCCGGTGTGACGATGGCGGAGACTTGCGCTTTCGGTTTCAGCGAGAGCAACGGATCGTAACGCGATGACGACGACCGACACCTCCGGACGCGGCTGGCAGTTCTGGATCGACCGGGGCGGCACGTTTACCGACGTGGTGGCGAAGGCGCCGGAGGGGCGGCTCGCGACCCACAAGCTGCTGTCGGAGAACCCGGAGCGCTATCCCGACGCGGCGATCCAGGGCATCCGGGACATGCTGGGCCTGAGTGCCGGCCAGCCGATTCCGGCGGAGCGGATCGACGCCGTGAAGATGGGCACGACGGTGGCGACCAACGCCCTGCTCGAGCGCAAGGGCGAGCGCACCCTTCTGGTCGTCACAAAGGGCTTCGCCGACGCGCTGCGCATCGCCTACCAGGTCCGCCCGCGCCTGTTCGCGCGCAACGTCGTGCTGCCGGAGCTGCTCTACAGCCGGGTTGTCGAAGTAACCGAGCGGGTGATGGCCGACGGCACGGTGGAAACGCCGCTCGATCTCGCCGCCGCCGAGGCGGACATCCGCGCCGCCTTCGAGGCCGGCTACCGCTCGGTCGCCATCCTGTTCATGCACGGCTACCGCTATGCCGGCCACGAGAAACGGGTTGCCGCCCTGTGCCGCGACATCGGCTTCGCCCAGGTCTCGGTCAGCCACGAGGTCAGCCCGCTGATGAAGCTGGTGGGGCGCGGCGACACCACGGTGGTCGACGCCTACCTGTCGCCGATCCTGCGCCGCTACGTCGACCGGGTCGCCGCCGAGATCGGCGATACCGCGCTCATGTTCATGCAGTCGAACGGCGGCCTGACGGACGCGCGCCGGTTCCAGGGCAAGGATTCGATCCTGTCCGGCCCGGCGGGCGGCATCGTCGGGGCGGTGCGCACGGCGGAGATGGCCGGCTTCGACAGGCTGATCGGCTTCGACATGGGCGGCACCTCGACCGACGTGTCCCACTATGCCGGCGAGTACGAGCGCGCCTTCGAGACGCTGGTCGCCGGGGTGCGGATGCGCGCGCCGATGATGCAGATCCACACGGTGGCGGCCGGCGGCGGCTCCATCCTGCATTTCGACGGCGCGAAATACCGCGTCGGGCCCGACAGCGCCGGCGCCGATCCGGGGCCGGCCTGCTACCGCCGCGGCGGGCCGCTCACCGTGACCGACGCCAACGTCATGCTGGGCAAGATCCAGCCGGACCACTTCCCCGCCGTGTTCGGGCCGGGCGGCGACCTGCCGCTGGACCGGGAGGTCGTCGTCCGGCGTTTCGCCGCCCTGGCGCAGGAGATCGAGCGGGCGACCGGCGACCGGCGGACGCCCGAGCAGGTCGCCGAGGGCTTCCTCACCATCGCGGTCGAGAACATGGCCAACGCGATCAAGGAAATCTCGATCCAGCGCGGCTACGACGTCACCGAATACACGCTGGCCTGCTTCGGCGGCGCGGCCGGCCAGCACGCCTGCCCGATCGCCGATACGCTCGGCGTCACCCGGGTCTTCATCCATCCCTTCGCCGGCGTGCTCTCCGCCTATGGCATGGGGCTCGCCGATGTCCGCGCGCTGCGCGAGACCGCCGTGGAAGCGGTGCTGGACGCCGGCCTGGTCGGCGAGCTGGACGCCACTCTCGACAGGCTCGCTGGTTCGGCAGTTTCGGAAATTTCCGATCAAAATGTTCCTGCTGAAAATATCGCGGTCCACCGCCGCGCCCATATCCGCTACGACGGCACCGATGCGGCGATCGTCGTCGCCGCCGGGACGCTTGAGGAAACGGTCGCCGCCTTCGAGGACGCCCATCGCCAGCGCTACGGCTTCACGGTGCCGGAAAAGCCGCTGGTCGTGGAGGCGGTCTCCGTCGAGGCGGTCGGCGCGACCGACCGGGTCGAGGACGCCGTGGTCGCGCGCAGGAACGACGCCGCGCCGGAGGCTATCGACCGCACGCGCTTCTTTTCCGGCGGAGAATCGCACGAATCCGCGATTTTCGACCGCGACCGGCTGCAGCCCGGCGACCGCATCGCCGGCCCGGCCATCGTCCGGGAAGCGACCGCGACCACCGTCGTCGAGCCCGGCTGGGCCGCGACGGTGACCGACCGCAACCACCTGGTGCTCGAGCGGGTCGTCGCGCTCGACCGCGGCGTCGCCGTCGGCACCCGGGCCGATCCGGTGATGCTGGAGGTGTTCAACAACCTGTTCATGTCGGTCGCCGAACAGATGGGCTCGGTGCTGGAGAACACCAGCTACTCGGTCAACATCAAGGAGCGGCTGGATTTCTCCTGCGCCATCTTCGGCCCGGCCGGCGACCTGATCGCCAACGCGCCGCACATGCCGGTCCATCTCGGCAGCATGAGCGAGAGCGTGCGCGCGATCGTCCGCCGCCGCGCCGGCACCATGCGGCCGGGCGAGGTCTACGTTCTCAACGCGCCCTATGCCGGCGGCACCCATCTGCCCGACGTCACCGTCATCACGCCGGTCTTCGCGGAAAATAAACAGACCATTCTGTTTTTTGTCGGCTCGCGCGGCCATCACGCCGATATCGGCGGTATCACGCCCGGCTCCATGCCGCCGGATTCCCGTGTCGTCGAGGAAGAGGGCGTGCTGTTCGACAACGCCCTGCTGGTCGAGGACGGCCGCTTTCTGGAGGCGGAAACCCGCGCCCTGCTGACCGGCGCACGCTATCCGGCGCGCAACCCGGACCAGAATATCGCCGACCTCAAGGCCCAGATCGCCGCCAACGAGAAGGGCGTGCAGGAAATCGGCCGGATGATCGGCCAGTTCGGGCTCGACGTCGTCCACGCCTATATGGGCCATGTCCAGGACAATGCCGAGGAGCAGGTCCGCCGGGTGCTCGACCGGCTGTCCGACGGCGCGTTCGTCAGCCCGATCGACGCCGGCGGCGAGATCCGCGTCGCCATCCGGGTCGACCGGGAGAAGCGCACGGCGGAGATCGACTTCACCGGCACGTCCGCCCAGCTGCCGAACAATTTCAACGCGCCCTCGGCGGTCTGCCGCGCCGCCGTGCTCTACGTCTTCCGGACCCTGGTCGACGAGGACATCCCGATGAACGAGGGCGTGCTCAAGCCGCTCAACATCGTGATTCCCGACGGCTCGATGCTGAAGCCGCAATACCCGGCCGCCGTCGTCGCCGGCAACGTCGAGACCTCGCAGATCGTCACCAACGCGCTCTACGGCGCCATGGGCGTGCTCGGCTCGGCCCAGTCGACCATGAACAACGTCACCTTCGGCAACGACCGGCACCAGTATTACGAGACCGTCGCCGGCGGCATGGGGGCGGGCGAGGGCCATGACGGGGCGAGCGCGGTGCAGACCCACATGACCAACGCGCGCCTCACCGACCCGGAAGTCCTCGAATGGCGCTTCCCGGTGCTGCTGGAGGATTTCCGCCTGCGCCACGGCTCGGGCGGCGCCGGGCGCTGGCGCGGCGGCGACGGCTCGGTGCGCCGGCTGCGCTTCCTGGAAGACATGACGGTCGCCATCCTGGCCTCGCGCCGCATCTACGCCCCCTTCGGTGCGGCCGGCGGCGGACCGGGCGCGAAGGGCCGCAACTGGATCGAGCGCGCCGACGGCAGCACCGTCGCCATGACCGGCACCGACAAGTGCCAGGTCGGCCCCGGCGACGTCTTCGTGGTCGAAACGCCCGGCGGCGGCGGCTACGGCAAGCCGGAAGCGATGCGCGAGGCGGCGGAATAGGGCGATTGCCCGCGCGCGGTTGCGGCCATAGTTTCCGGCCATGACCGTTGCCGCACCCCTGCAGTTGAAAGGCACGCGCGCCGAGGAAAAGCGCCGGGCGCGGCTGGATGCCGTCCGCGCCATCGTGCTGGGCGCGCTCGGCGGCCTTGAGGCGCGGGTCTGGCTCTACGGGTCGTTCGCCGACCGGACGGAACGGGTTTACAGCGACATCGACGTTGCGATCGATCCGTCCGCGCCCCTGCCGGCGGGTTTCCTCCCGGACCTCCACGAGACGCTGGAACTCAGCACCGTGCCGCGCACCGTCCATGTCGTGGACCTGTCCGACGCGGATGCCGAATTTGCCGAAACCGTCCGGCGGAAGGGCATTCTGTGGAGCGGCTGACCCGGCGGCTGCACGATGCCGAAGCGGCGTTGGCGCGGTTCGGCGAAATTCTGGCGGTCGAAGCGCCGACGGACGTCGAGCGCGACGCAGCGATCAAGCGCTTCGAATTTACTTTCGAAGCCGTCTGGAAGGCGGCGCAGCGCTATCTGGCGGTCATGGAACAGGTCGAGGCGGGATCGCCGGGCGCTGTGATCCGAGCCTGCCGGGAAGTCGGCATCGGCGACGAAGACGCAGCCGAGGCGTGCTTGCAGGCCGCGAAGGACCGGAATTTGACAAGCCACATGTATAGGGAAGAAGTGGCAGCGGCAATTTTCGCGCGGCTGCCCGGACATCGCGACACGCTGGCCGCCTGGTTCGCGGACATCGCCGCCCGCGCGCGGCAGCGGCCATAGCGCGCAGCGTTTCGCTCCCCCGTCATTTCGACCGGAGCCGTCCGGAGGACGGCGGAGCGGAGAAATCTTTCAGCCTGGACGCTTCGGTCCCGGCATCGCGCGTGAAAGATATCTCCACTCCGCCCCGGCCGGGGGCCGAGGCTCCGGTCGATATGACGGATGGGGGGAGGCGCTCGGTCGATATGACGGATGGGGGTTTGCGCGGCCGAAAAAACGGGTAGGAAAACATCAAGAAAAATGCTTGCCATTCTCACATTGTTTCCTATATTGTCGGGCAGGAACATAAAGC
>JAPPLJ010000013.1 GCA_028819475.1 Rhodospirillaceae bacterium | reverse complement strand
GGGTTTTAAAACACCTGGTTTGGCGCCGCCACCAAACCGCGCGCCTCCCCCCCCCCTCCCCCTAATTTCCCCCCGCCCCCCCCCGCCCCTGGCGGGGCTCCGGTCGAAATGACGGGGAAGGGATCGGCTCCGGCCGAAGGGGTCCGGGATAACGAAAGAATCTGCGGAAAGGTCCGTGAACCGGATTCGTATCCGCTAGATTTTTTGGAAACCGGAGCCGGCAAGATTACCGGCTCGGTGACAAACCCGCCTTAAACGGCCGCGTCTGCGACCGGCTCGGCCGGTGCCGTTTCCTCGGCCTCGGCCGCCGGCTTGCGGCGGCGTGCGCGCGGTTTCGGGGCCTCTTCGGCGGGTCCGTCCGTATCGGCGGTCGCCGCCGGGACGGCCGCCGCTTCGGCGTCGTTGCCGCTGGTCGGCGCTTCGCTCGCGGCTCCGTCCGCAACGGGTCCGGCCCCGGCCGCCACATCGCCGGCTGCCGTATCGCCGCCCGACTCGACGGCACCGGCGTCGCCGCGCGGCTTCTCGGGCCCGCCGCCCAGTATGCGGTGCAGCCCCTGATCCAGTGGCTCGTCGCCCGGAACCTCTTCACCGGCCCTGCCGGCGCTGCGCCGCCGCGGATCGGAATCCTGCCGCCGGGCGGTCTGGCGGCGGTCCCGGCCGCGCCGCTCGGCGTCGGCCCCGGCGCCCCGGTCCGCCGCGCCCGCGTCGTCGGAAGCGGCCGGCGGCTCTGCGCCGTCTTCCTGCCGGTCCCGGCCTCGGCGGTTGCGGTTGTCTCTCCGGTCCTGGTTCTGGCGATCCTGGGTCTGTAGCCCCTGGCTTTGGCCGCGCCCGCGCCCGTCCCCGCGTCCTTCGGGGGGCTGCGCGTCTTCCGTGTCGGCCAGATCGGGCTGGCGATCCTCGTCGCGAATCTGCGGCGGGTTGAGGGAGATCATCACGCGGTAATAATGGTCCGCATGCTGGTGATAGTTCTCCGCCATCACCCGGTCGCCGGCCGAGGTCGCATCGCGCGCCAGGGCCTGGTATTTCTCGTTCAGTTGGGCGGCGGTGCCGCGCAGGCGAACACTGGGCCCGTTGCTGTCGAACGATTGGTTGCGGCCCGGCCGCCGGTTCTGGTTGTTCCGGCTGCGACCGCGGCGCTGATTGCTGTTCTGTCTCATCCTGCCCTGAAGGGGTTTGCCCTTTTCCCGGCCGACCGACGCCTCCGGCGTCATCCGATTTCAGCGCGTCATCGGAACCTGCCCGAGGCCGCGCGAAAGCTGTGAAATTCCGGATCGTCGGCGTGTTCTGCAACGGACGCCCCTTGGCGTCCGGCCGTGCCCGTCACGATGCGGAAGCTGCTTCGCCCTTTATCTGCGCATCCCTGTTATCGGGAATCCGGTCGGGCGAATGCCAGATCGTCATAGCAGAGCGGTTTCCGCCGCGCCAACGCTATTTCGCCGCGGCTGTGCGACGAGAACCCGCGGCCGGCCGCCCAGGTCCGGAACCGTCTCCAGACAGTCCAGCCCGGCGGCGGAAAAAATCTCCCGAACGGCGGCGGCCTGCCCCTGCCCGAACTCCACCGCCGCCTTTCCCTCCGGCGCGAGGCGGGCGGCGATGGCGGGCGCCAACCGGCGAAAGGCGTCGAGGCCGTCGGGGCCGCCGTCCAGGGCGACGCGCGGATCGTGGTCGCGGACTTCCGGCTCCAGCCCGGCGATGTCCGCCGTCGGAATATAGGGCGGATTGCAGACGATGCGGTCGAACGGTCCCCCGAAACCGGCGAAGCCGTCGCCTTCGGCAAACCGGGCCCGTTCTGCCAGGCCCAGCGACCGGGCATTGCCCCGCGCGGTCTGGACGGCGGCGGCGCAAATGTCGGAACCCGAGCCGGCCGCGTTCGGCAACTCGGTCAGGAGGGACAGGAGCAGGCAGCCGGTTCCGACACCGATGTCGAACAGCGTGAGCGCCGCCGCGCGGTCGCCGGTATGGCGCAACACCGCCTCGACCAGGGTTTCGGAATCGGGCCGGGGGTCGAGCGTGGCCGCCGACAGCGCGAAGCGCAGGCCCCAGAATTCCCGCCGGCCGACCAGCCGCGACACCGGCATCCGCCGTTCCGCCCGCTTGCGCATCGCCGCGATCAGCCGGCCCTCGGCATCAGGCATCAGGGGCTTCGCCGGGTTGGCGCGCACGGCATCCGCGGACAGGCCGGCCGCATGGGCGACCAGCAGGACGGCATCGAGCCGCGCCGTGCCGATGCCGGCGGCCGCAAATTGCCGCTCCGCTTCGCGCACGGCCTGGCCCGCAGAGATCATGGTGTGCCGCCCTCCGCCTTCCGGTCAATCGGCTGCGGAAGCCTCTTCGCCGACCGCCGCCAGCCGTTCGGCTTCGTCATGGGCGGTGAGCGCGTCGACGATCTCGTCCAGGGCCTCGCCGGCCAGGACCTGGTCGATCTTGTAGAGCGTCAGGCCGATCCGGTGATCGGTCACGCGGCCCTGGGGAAAATTGTAGGTGCGAATCCGCTCGGACCGGTCGCCCGAGCCAACCTGGCTCTTGCGCGCCGCCGCCCGCTCTGCATGCCGGGCGGCCCGTTCCGCCTCATACAGGCGCGCGCGCAGGATTTTCAGCGCCTTGGCCCTGTTCTTGTGCTGGGATTTCTCGTCCTGGATGGCGACGACGATGCCGGTCGGGACATGGGTGATCCGCACGGCGCTGTCGGTCGTGTTGACCGACTGGCCGCCCGGCCCGCTGGAGCGGTAGATGTCGATGCGCAGGTCGCTGTCGGCGATCGCAATATCGACCTCTTCGGCTTCCGGCAGAACCGCGACGGTGGCGGCCGAGGTGTGAATGCGCCCGCTCGATTCGGTTTCCGGCACGCGCTGGACCCGGTGGACGCCGCTTTCGTATTTCAGGCGCGCGAACACGTTCCGGCCGGCGACCGTGGCCTGGACCTCCTTGATGCCGCCGATGCCGGTGTCGCTGGTCTGCAGCGCCTCCATCGACCAGCCGTGCTTTTCGGCGTAGCGCTGATACATGCGGTAGAGGTCTGCGGCGAACAGGGCGGCCTCGTCGCCGCCGGTGCCGGCGCGGATTTCCAGGATGGCATTCTTCGCGTCCGCTTCGTCCTTCGGCAGCAGCAGCCGTTGCAGGCGCAATTCCATGTCCGGGATGCCGGATTTCAGGTCGAGGAACTCGGCCTCCGCCATCTCCCGCATTTCGGCGTCGGTCTCCGGATCGGCGATCAGTTCGGCGAGGTCCGCCATTTCGGCCTGGGCCGCCTTCAGGGCGCGGATGCCGGCGACGACCGGTTCCAGATCGGCATATTCCTTGGACAGGCGGGCGAATTCCCCGGGGTCGCCGGCCGCGCCGGCAGCCATCTGCGCTTCGATTTCGCCATGGCGGTCGAGGACGGCATCGAGACTGGCGGCAAGGTTCATCGGTCGGTTTCCGGTGGCGGGGGCGGGGAAGCGGAAGAGTCCGTCGATCCCGCTACCGGAAAGGCGTGAGCGCCTCCGCCAGGGTATCGAGGGGCGCCCGGTCCTGTTCGCCGCTGTCGAGGTCGCGCACCGTCGCTGCGCCTTCCGCCAGCTCGTCGGTGCCGATCAGCACGGCGGCCCGGGCCCCGATCCGGTCGGCGCGCTTCATGCGCTTCTTCAGGTTGCCGTCGAACGCCATGTCGATCCGGTAGCCGGCGGCGCGCAGCCTTTCGGCGAGCGGAAGGGCCGCGGTTTCGGCCGCTTCCCCGATCGGCACCAGGGCCACGGGACGCGGCGCGGGCAGGTCGGCCTCGGCCAGCAGGGCCAGCCGCTCGATCCCCCCGGCCCAGCCGACCCCCGGCGCGTCCGGCCCGCCCATCCGGCCGATCAGGCCGTCGTAGCGCCCGCCGGCAATCACCGCGCCCTGGGCGCCCAGCGCCTCGGTCGTGAACTCGAAGGCGGAATGGCAGTAATAGTCGAGGCCGCGGACCAGCCGCTCGTTCAGCGTGTAGGCGATGCCGATCGCATCCAGCCCGGCCCTGACGGCGTCGAACCATGCGCGGGCGCCGTCGGTCAGCGAGTCGCCGAAGACCGGCGCGCCGGCCACAATTTCGCGGTCGCGGGGATTCTTGGAATCGAGGATGCGCAGCGGGTTGACATCCAGCCGGCGGCAGCTGTCCTCCGACAGGTCGTCCTTGAAGCGGGAGAGATAACCGACCAGCCGGTCGCGGTAGGCCGCCCGGCTTTCGGTATCGCCCAGCGTGTTCAACTCCAGGATCGTCCGGTCCCGCACTTCCAGCGCGTCCAGCACGGCGGCGCCGGCGGCGATCGTCTCGACGTCGCCCAGCGGATGGGCGACGCCGATCAGTTCGATGCCGATCTGGTGGAACTGGCGCTGCCGGCCCTTCTGCGGCCGTTCGTGGCGGAACATCGGGCCGGCGTAGAAATAGCGCAGCGGCACGCTCTGGTGCAGGCCGTTGGAAATGACGGCGCGGGCCACGCCGGCGGTATTTTCCGGCCTCAGGGTCACGCTATCGCCGCCCTTGGTCTCGAAGCTGTACATTTCCTTGGTGACGACATCCGAGGTTTCGCCCAGGGTCCGGGCGAACACCTCGGTCGCCTCGAAAACCGGCGTCGCCATCGCGTCGTAGCCATAGCGCCCCGCCACCGCGGCAGCCGTATCCACGACATGGCTGTGCCGGCGCATGGCGTCGGGCAGCAGATCGTGGGTTCCGCGAATCGGTTGCAGCTTGCTCATCGGGTGCTCTCGGGCAGGGCGCTGTTCCAGCCGTGGCGGCGCGGCCAAATGGCTGCGCCGGGCCGGTTGCGGCGGGCGCCGCTATTCCGCCGCCTGCTCCTGAAGCGCCGCCTGTTCGGCTTCGATCTCGGCAGCCTTGCGCTCGACCAGTTCGACAAGATGGTCGACCAGGTCGCCGTCGCGCATCACATGATGTTTCTCGCCGTTCAGATAGACCTGGTGGCCGCTCGCCCCGCCGGTCAGGCCGATATCGGTCTCCCGCGCCTCGCCCGGCCCGTTGACGACGCAGCCGATAACCGACAGCGACATCGGCGTGCCGATATGGGCCAGCCGCTCCTCCAGCCGCACCACCGTCGGAATGACCTGAAAATTCTGCCGGGCGCAGGACGGGCAGGAGATGACGTTCACCCCGCGGTGGCGCAGGCCGAGCGCCTTCAGGATCTCGAAACCGATCCTGATCTCCTCGACCGGGTCGGCGGACAGGGAGACGCGGATCGTATCGCCGATCCCGGCCCAGAGCAGCGAGCCCATGCCGATGCTGCTCTTGACCGTGCCGGTGGTCAGGCCGCCGGCTTCGGTGATGCCGAGATGCAGGGGATAGTCGCAGACGTCGGCAAGCAGCTGGTAGGCCGCCACGGCGAGAAACACGTCGGACGCCTTGCAGCTGATCTTGAACTCGAAGAAATCGTTGTCCTCGAGGATGGCGATATGGCGCTGGGCCGATTCCAGCATCGCCTCGGGGCAGGGCTCGCCGTATTTCTCGAGCAGGTCGCGCTCCAGCGATCCGGCATTGACTCCGATGCGCATCGAGCAGCCGTGATCCTTGGCTGCCTTTATGACCTCGCGGACCCGCTCCTCCTTGCCGATATTTCCGGGATTGATGCGCAGGCAGGCGGCGCCGGACTGGGCCGCCTCGATCGCCCGTTTGTAGTGGAAGTGGATATCCGCCACGATCGGCGCCTCGGCGCCGCGCACGATCTCCTTCAGCGCCGCGGTCGACTCCTCGTCGGGGCAAGACACCCGGACGATATCCGCGCCGGCCTCTTCGAGCTCGCGGATTTGCGCCAGCGTCGCCTTCACGTCCGTCGTCGGCGTGTTGGTCATCGACTGGACGGCGATCGGCGCGTCGCCGCCGACCGGCACGGCGCCGACATGGATCTTGCGGCTCTTGCGCCGGTAGATATCGCGATAGGGCCGGACGCTCATCGGCAGGCACCGCACTGATTCGGACGAAGGGAACGGTTCAACAGAACGGCGCGCAGGCCGCGGTGCATTGCACAATCCCTGCAACGACTTAAGCGCTGGCGCGGCCTCTGGCAACCGCGCCCGGTTCCGGGCGGGCAAGAATTATCGGCTCATCCGTCCGGTTTCAGCTTCGCCGGATCGAGGGACAGGCTGTAGGCCGGGCCCGGAGACTCGCCGGCCAGGCCCGCCGGTTCGCCGCTGACCAGATATTCGAGCTGGTTGGCGCGGCCGACATCGAGCACCAGGCCCGGATCGTCTGGCACCGCGACGACGTTGCCCTTCTTCATGATGCCTTCGACCAGCACTTGGCGGGTCTGCGGATGGCGCACCCGGACCCAGACGAGGCCCAGCGCCCTCAGAACGACGGGCCCGCCCGCCGCCGCGGTCTGTTCTTCGGAGGCCCCGCCTTCGGCATTTCCATCTTCGGCATTTCCATCTTCGGCACTTCCGTCTTCGGTATCCGCACCCTCGGCATTTCCGCCTTCATCATTTCCGGCTTCGGCATTTTCGGGAGCGGCCGGCTCGCCGCCCGATCCGGGCGCGGACGCATCGCGGGCCGCGACCGCATCGGCAGACAGCGCGAGCCGGGCCGGATCGAGGGACAGGTTGTGGCGAACCGTCGCCGCCGGACCGGCCAGACCGGCGGACCGGCCGCCGATCAGATATTCCAGCTGGCTGGCGCGGCCGACGTCGAGCACCAGGCCGGGTTCGTCGGGCACCGTCACCTGATTGCCCTCTTTCAGAATCCCTTCCGCGATCACCCGGCCGGTTTCCGGATGGCGCACCCGGATCCAGACGAGACCCCGCGCCCTGAGAACGATTGGGAGAACGATCGGCCGGTCGGCGAGCTCGATTTCCGGCTCGGGAGCCGCGTTCCGATCCGCGTCGGAAGCGTCGGGCCGGTCGGCCGCGCCGGTTTCCGGATTTTCCGGTAAGGCCGCGGTTTCGCCGTCTTGCGCGCTCGCCCCGCCTTCTTCCGTCCCGTCTTCTTCCGCCGGATATTCTTCCGGGTTCCGCTCCGGCGGGGAGGATTGAGGCGGCCCGGTCTCGCTATCCCGGCCCGGTGCAACGGCGCCGCCGCCGGCGTCCGCCGCCGCGACGTCGCCGGGCGGCGCCGGCTGTATCTGCGGGATTTCGACCGCCGCCGCGGGCTTGCGGGCGTCGGCCGTGCGGTAATACCAGGCGACATACGCAGCGCCTGCAATGGCCAGCGAGACGAGCAGCAGTGCGCCGCCGGAAAAGCGGCCCCGTTCGACCGGCTTCAGCCAGGTGTAATCCTGTCTGACCGAAGACTTGCCCGCTTCCTCCCGGAACTGGCGGGCCAGCTTCCCGGGATCGAGGCCGACATAGGTGGCATAGCTGCGCACGAAGCCCAGGGTGTAGGGCAAGGCCGGCAGCGCTGCATGATCGTCCCGCTCCAGGCTCTTCAGATAATCGGCCCGGATTTTCAGGTCGGACGCAGCGGTTTCAAGGGGCACGCCCAGGCGCTCGCGCGCATCGCGCAAGTCGGTGCCGACCCGAAAAGCGTTCGCCCCGACCGCCGGCCCGTCGAAGGTAAGGTCATCGGGATGCGTCTGCTGTTCCATTTCGCCCTTTTGCCCGATGCCCCCGGCCAGCAGGACAGCTATCGGGTTCAGCGCTGGTCGATGACGACGTCGTGATCCCTTGCATAGCCGGCAAGCCGGTTGCGCAGCGAATGTTCTCCGGCGCCGATCAGCCGGCCGACAAAATCCTCCAGCGTGCCGATGTCCACGCTGCGGACCATCGCCTTGACCGGGCCAATCGCCGCCGCCGACATCGACAGCCGCCGGACGCCGAGACCGATCAGCGTCATCGCCTCCAGCGGCACGCCCGCCATTTCACCGCACACGGTCAGCGGCACGCCGGCGCCGCCCCGGGCCGCGCGGCAATGATCCACAATCTGCCGCACCATCGCAAGGAATGCCGGAGACAATGAATCGTACCGGCCGGAAAGGCGCGGATTGCCCCGGTCGCTGGCGAACATGAACTGCAGCAGGTCGTTGCTGCCGAGCGAGACGAAATCGGCCCGCTCGACCAGCGCCGGCAACTGCCAGACCAGGGCCGGCACTTCGAGCATCACGCCGACCGACAGGCTGTCCGGCATCAGGTTGCCGGATTTCCCGGCCCGCTCCAGCTCCATATCCACCAGGCCGCGCGCCGTTTCGAATTCCGCCAGGTCGGCGACCATCGGAAACATCAGATGCAGCGGCTGTCCGGCCGCCGCCCGGATCATGGCGCGCAGCTGGTGGCGCAGGATGGCCGGCCGGTCGAGGCCGATCCGGATGGCGCGCCAGCCCATTGCGGGGTTGTCGTCCTTCGGATCGCGCAGATAGGGCAGCACCTTGTCGCCGCCGATATCCAGCGTGCGGAAAACCACGGGCGCGCCCTCTGCCGCCGCCAGGACGCGCATGTAGATTTCCGCCTGCTCGCCGACATCCGGGAAGTCCTGGCGCACCATGAACGGGATTTCGGTGCGGTACAGGCCGACGCCGTCGACCCCGTGAGCGGAAAAGTCGTTCAGTTCGACCAGCAGCCCCGCATTCTGGTTGAGGGAAATTCGCACACCGTCCCGGCTCACCGGCTCGACATCGTGCAGCGCGTCATAGAGCGCCCGGCGCTTGGCCCGGTCGCGGACGCTGGTTTCGAACAGGGCGCGGACATTCTCCGTCGGCCGCACGAACACCTGGGCATTGTCGGCGTCGAGAATCACCGGATCGCCCGCCTCGACCCGGCTGAGGCAGCCTGCGACCCGGCCGACGACGGGAATATCCATCGCACGGGCCATGATGGCCGCATGGGCGGTCGGCGAACCCTCCTCCAGGACGATGCCGGACAGGCGGTCCGGATCGTAATCCAGCAGTTCGGCCGGGCCCAGATCCCGGGCGAACACGATCATCCGTTCGGCGTCCGGCATGCCGGGCGCGGCCGGTGCGTCGCTGGAGGCCGACAGATGCTGGAGCAGGCGATTGCCCAGATCGTCGAAATCGGCCATCCGCGCGCGCAGATAGGGATCCTGGATCGACGCCATGCGGGCACTGGTCGCCTCCTGGACCTTGGCGACCGCGGCTTCGGCGGTCAGGCCCTCGCCGATCGCCTCGCGGATGCGATGCAGCCAGCCCCTGTCCTCGGCGATCAGGCGGTAGGTCTCGAGGATCTCCCGGCTCTCGGACCCGCTTTCCAGCCGGTCGTCGGTCAGCATGACGTCGAGCGCATCGTACATCGACGACAGGGCGGCCTTGAGCCGCTCCAGTTCGAGTTCGGGATCTTCCGCCACGACGTTGACGATGGACGGGCGGTCGCGATGCACGACCGCTTCGCCGGTCGCCGGCCCGCCGTGCAGCTTCAGCCCGGTCAGCCGCAGCGGCAGCAGCGCAATGCCGTCGGCCTCGCGCAGTTCGTCCAGGCTGACCAGATCGCCCGACCCGACCATCTCGGCCACGACCATGGCCACGGTCTGGAGCGTCTCGACCTCTTCGTCCGTATAATGGCGCCGGGTGCGGTTCTGGACGGCCAGCACGCCGACGACGCGGCTGTTGCGCAATACCGGCACGCCCATCATCGAATGGTAGATTTCCTCGCCGGTTTCCGGCCGGTAGGCGAAACCGGGATGGGTCTGGGCGTCGGAGAGCGCAATCGGCCGGGCGCGCGCGGCGACGTCGCCGATCACGCCTTCGCCGATGCGCAGGCGGGTCTTGTGCACCGCCGTCTTGTTCAGGCCCTCGGTGGCGTAGAGTTCCAGCACGTCGCCGGCGCGCCGCAGATAAAGCGAACACACCTCGGCGACCATGTTGGCCGCGATCAGGGAGACGATCCGGTCGAGACGCTCCTGGCCGGAGATCGTCCGGGCGCCGGCCATGACATTGCGGATACGCCGCAGCAGCCGCCGGATATCCGACAGCCCGCCGGCCGGCAGCCGCGGCGCCGCGCCTATGCTGTCGGACGGTCCGGGCAGTTCGGTCATGGCGGTTGCGCTCCCTTGTCCCGCTCCGTTCGCCGGCTCCTTCCGCGTCCGGCCCGTGTCCGGCAACGGTTCCCGCGGAAAGGGCGGGGCGGCCGGCCTACTCTGCGTCGAGGCCGTAAGCCGAATGCAGGGCGCGCAGCGCCAGTTCGGTATATTCCTCGGCGATCAGGACGCTCACCTTGATCTCGGACGTCGAAATCACCTGAATGTTGATACCCTTTTCGGCCAGGGTCCTGAACATCCGCTGGGCCACGCCCGCATGGCTGCGCATACCGACGCCGATGACCGACACCTTGACCACATTCGCGTCGTGATCGAGCCTCGCGTAGCCGATCGCATCGCGCGACCGCTTGATGGCGTCGATGGCGCGCTGATGGTCGCCTTCCGGCACGGTGAAGGTGATGTCCGTCCGTTCGCCGTCCTCCGACACATTCTGGACGATCATATCGACATTGATCATGGCGTCGGCAAGAGGCCCGAAGATGGCGGCGGCGACGCCCGGCTTGTCGGCGACCCGCGCGACGGTGATCTTGGCTTCGTCGCGGCTGTAGGCGATGCCGCTGATGATTTCCTGTTCCACGATCTCGTCCTCGTCCACGACCAGCGTCCCCGGCACGTCCTCGAAGGAGGACCGCACCTGGATGCGCACATGGTGCTTCATGCCCATTTCGACGGCCCGGGTCTGCAGCACCTTGGCGCCCTGGGACGCGCTTTCCAGCATTTCCTCGTAGGTGATGCGCTCCAGCTTGCGCGCCCTGGCCACGATGCGCGGATCGCAGGTGTAAACGCCGTCCACATCGGTAAAGATATCGCAGCGGTCGGCGTTCAGCGCCGCGGCGAGGGCAACCGCCGTCGTATCCGAGCCGCCGCGGCCCATCGTGGTGATGCGGCCGTCCGGCGAAACGCCCTGGAAGCCCGGTACGACGGCAACGCACCCCCGGCGCAGATCGGCCTCGAGCGCAGCGGTCTCTATGGTCTGGATGCGCGCCTTGGTATAGGCGCCGTCGGTGCGGATCGGCAACTGCCAGCTGGTCCAGGACCGCGCCGCGATCCCCATTTCCTGAAGGACGATCGCCAGCAGGCCGATCGTGACCTGTTCGCCGGCGGAGACGACCACGTCATACTCGCAGGGATCGGCTTCGGGAGAGGCCTCCCGGGCCCAGGCAACGAGCTGGTCCGTGGCCCCGGCCATCGCGGACAGGACGACCGCCACCTCGTTGCCGGCCGCCGCCTCGCGCTGCACCCGCGAGGCGACATGGCGGATGCGCTCCAGGTCGCCGACGGAGGTGCCGCCGAATTTCTGAACGATGCGCGCCATCGGAATTCCTGTAACAGGGCGGACGGAACGGGCGGCTGCCGGCCATTTGCCGCCGGCGGTTTTCCGCCGGCCGGGCGCGCCATACATATGGAAGCGTCAGGACTTGGGCAACCGGGGCGGCATGACCGACGCACCGCAAGATCGCCGCAGCGCTGCGGCGCCGGAGGCCGGCACCGCCGGTGCCACGGTCGATCCGGCAGAGGTCGCCCGCTTCGCCGCCATGGCCGGGGAGTGGTGGGATCCGCGCGGCAAATTTGCGCCGCTGCACCGTATGAACCCGGCCCGGCTTCGCCTGATCCGCGACGCGATCTGCCGCAATTTCGGCCGCGACCCGGCCGGCGCACGGCCGTTCGACGGCCTGGACATCGTCGATCTCGGCTGCGGCGGCGGCCTGATCTGCGAGCCGATGGCGCGGCTCGGCGCCACGGTTACCGGGATCGATGCGGGCGAAGAGGCTGTCGAGGTCGCGCGGACCCACGCCGGCCAGTCGGGTCTGGCGATCGACTACCGGCACGGCACGGCGGAAGCGCTGGCCGACGCCGGCGAAGCGTTCGACGTCGTGCTCAATCTGGAAGTGGTCGAGCATGTGTCGGACGTTGCCGCCTTCATGGCCGCCGCCGGCGCCCTGGTGAAGCCGGGGGGCCTCCAGATCGTCGCCACGCTCAACCGCACGCTGCGGTCGATGGCGCTCGGCGTCGTGGCGGCGGAATACGTCCTGCGCTGGGTGCCGCCCGGCACCCACGATTGGCGCAAGTTCCTCAGGCCGTCGGAAATCGCGGCCCATCTCCGGGCAGCCGGCCTGACCGTCGAAAGCGTCACCGGCCTCGTCTACGACCCGCTGACCGACAGCTGGCGCGAGAGCGGCGACCTCGGCGTCAACTACACGATGGTGGCGCAGAGGGCCGCGTGACCGGCGAGGCGCGGCCCCGCATGCCGATCCTCGCCGGCCCGAACGGCGCGGGGAAGACGGCGTTTTCCGGGACACTGCCGGAGGGGGAGGAACGGACATTCCGGTTTCCGAACGCCGACTTCGAAGCCCCGCGCCTGTCGCCATCCGACTATTCGGTAGAGAATTGAAAGGAATCGCGTCGGGTAGAAAAATTTAACTAATTGTAGACCGGAAGGAAATATTTTTAGAAATTATGTCGTATTTGTATAGGAAAAAGCGTTGACGACAGACAAAAAACCGGAAGTATTTCCAAATAAATCTGAACGACTTCTACGAAGTACTGTCAGAAAGGCACTTCGACAGCACTATCGGTCCGGAGAATATGTTGTATATTACAATAAAGGGAAAATCTATCGTATAAACAAACCCGGCACTAAAGGCACCGTCATTTCGCCCGCCAGATCGGAAACCGCCTGATCGTCGCTGAAGTCGCGCCGGCCGGCGGATCAAAGTTCCTGACCGGCTGGCGCCCGGTATCGAGAACGAAGACGGCCCGGTTCACTCCGCCGGTGCAGGCGCCGCGCCCGTGGGCGCCGCCGCAACTTTGGGCCGGAAGGTGCCGACGACGAGCGCCAGGAGCGGCGGGATGATCAGCAGGGTCAGCACCGCCGACAGCGCCAGCCCGCCGAGCACGACCGAGCCGAGCCCGCGATAGAGTTCCGAGCCGGCGCCGGGGAAGATAACGAGCGGCGCCATGCCGATCACGCTGGTCATGGTCGACATGAAGATCGGCCGCATCCGGTGGCGGGTCGCCACGAGGATGGCGCTCCGCGGCTCCATGCCGTGGTCGCGGGCGAGGCGGAGCGTCCCGTCGACCAGCAGGATCGCATTGTTGACCACCGTGCCGATCAGGATGACGAAGCCAAGGAGCGTCAGCATGTCGAGCGGCTGGCGCACATACTCGTTGAGCAGGGCGAGGCCGAGGATGCCGCCGGCGGTCGCCAGCGGCACCGAGAAGATGATGATGAAGGGATAGAGGAAGCTCTCGAACAGGATCGCCATCACCAGATAGACGATGACGACCGCCATCAGAAGCTGCCAGACCATGGCGTTCCACGTCCGGGTCAACTGGTCGGCTTCGCCCGACAGGTTGATCTTCACGCCTTCCGGAAGCCCCCTTTTCTCGAGCTCCGGAATAACCTTCTGTTGCAGGATATCCATCGCGGCTTCGAGAGCGATCGCCTTGGTCGGGCTGATCTCCAGCGTGACCGTGCGGTTGCGCTCGGTATGGCGGATCTCGGTCGCGCCGGATGTGACCTCGACTCGCGCCAGGGAGCGGACCGGCACGATCTTGCCGGACGACGTCACGACCGGGATGCTCTCGATCCCCTGGGTCGTCCGGATGGCGCGCTTCGGCCCGGTCAGCGTCAAATCGGTGCGCCGGCCGCCGATCGTCACTTCGGCGACGCGCAACCCGTCGTTAAAGGCGTCAATGGTCGCCGCCAGCTCGCGCGCGTTGACCCCGGCTTCGTCGAGCCGGGTCCGGTCGGGAACCACCTTGACCTCCGGCGCGCCGAGGCTGAGGCCGGGCCGCGGCCGGATCTGAGTCCCCCCGCTGCGCGGCAGGAAGTTGTTGATGATGAAGAACGCCTGCTGCGCGACCTCCAGGTTCCGGCCGAGATCCGGCCCGGAAATGTCGAAATTGATCACCCGGCCGCCGCCGATGCCGCGGCCGAACAGCGAGGGCTGGAAGGTCCGGCCGAAGGTGCCGGGCTCCTTGCGCAGGGTTTTCTGGATGATCGGGATCAGCTCGCCCGCCCGCGTCGGGTCGACGGCCGCCGCGCCGACGACGGTCAGCGAGTTGCGCGCCACGAAGAAGAAGCGCGAAATCTGCGGCGGTCCCCTGGGCGCCGCCGTCTCCTCGCCCAGCCCGAGCGTCGCCATCACCCGCTCGGGCAGGTTCGGCGGTTCGATCGTCTTGCCGCGGACGACCCCTTCGCCCTTCGCGAGATAGGATTCCAGATCCGCCTCGACGCTGCGCGCGATGCCGGTGACCGTATCGAGATTGTAGCCCGGCGGCGGCAGCGAGAGGGCGATGACCAGATTGCGGTTGCCGGTCGGCAGATATTCCAGCTTCGGCAACAGTTTCCAGGTCGCGAAGGCCGCGCCGCCGGTGATCGTCACGGCCACCAGAAACGCCAGGATGCGGTAGGAAACGACCAGCGCGGTGAACTTCAGGACAAGCCAGGCGAACAGCCGGGCCAGATGATCGATGCCGGGGAGGGGAAGGCGGTAGGGCGCCCGGTCCGCCGACTGCCCTGCCGCCTGGGCCGCCGCCGCTCCCCGCCGCCTGCGCGCCGCCCCCCGGGTCGGCAGCAGCCAGTTGGCGAGCGCCGGGATCAGAGTGACGGCGACCAGCAGCGACAGGATGACCGAAACCGAAATGGCGACCGCGATGTCGCGGAACAGCTGGCCGACCTCGAGCTCCAGCACGAGAATGGGAATGAACACCATCACCGTGGTCAGGGCCGACACCAGGACGGCGCCCCAGACCTGGCTCGCCCCTTCGTAGGCGGCCTGGCGGATCGGTTTGCCCTGTTCCTTCAGGCGGTAGATGTTCTCCAGCACGACGATCGCCGCATCGACCACCATGCCGACGGCGAACGCGATGCCGGCCAGCGAAATGACGTTGATCGAGCGGCCGAGCGCGGCCATGGCGACGAAAGAGCCGATGACCGATACCGGAATCGCCAGCGAGATCACCAGCGTCGCCCGCGGCGAGCGCAGGAAGAGCAGCAGGATCAGCGCCGCCAGCAGGCCGCCGACCCAGATATTCTGCGTGACCAGCGCGATGGCGGAATGGATGTAGTCGGTCTCGTCGTAGACCTGGTCGGCATGCAGCCCGGCCGGATGCAAGACTTTCCGGTTGAGTTCGGCCACCCTGGCGCGAACCCGGCCCATCACCTCGATGACATTGGCGCCGGTATCGCGCAGCACGTTGAAGACGAGGGCGGGCCGGCCGCTCGCCCGGATGCTCGCCGTCGGATCCTTGTAGCCGAAGCGAACGTCCGCGATGTCGCCGAGCGTCACCCGGGCGACCCGGCCGGAGGCGCTGTCCTCGACGGTGCGCAGCAGGACGCGCCGCGCCGCGTTCGCTGCGGTCAGCTCGCCTTCGAAGCGGACGACATAGCGCCGCTTGCCCTCGTTCACCTCGCCGGCCGACAGGGCGATGTTGGCGCGCTGCAGGGCGGTGACTACCGCAGGGATCGTCAGGCCGTATTGCGCCATTTCGGCGGGCTTTACGACAATCCGCAATTCCTTGGCGGCGCCGCCGTAGAAATTTGTGCCGGAAACGCCCTCGAGACGCTCCATACGTTCGACGACGAAATCCTCGATGAAATCGCCGTAGGTGTGGATCGGCCGGTTGTTGCCTTCGCGCCGGGTGATGACGAACCAGGCAATCGGATTGTCTTCCGAGCCCCGGGTCGAGATCTGCGGCCGCTGGGCTTCGTCCGGATAGCCGTTCACCCGGTCGAGCCGGTTGGCGACCAGCAGGATCGCGCGGTCCATATTCTGGCCGATCTGGAATTCCAGCGTGATCCGCGACCGGCCGGTCTCCGCGCTGGAGACGATACGCTCGACCCCTTCGACCCCCTTGAGCACGTCTTCCTGCCGGTTCAGGATTTCGCGCTCGACTTCGGCCGGTGCGGCGCCGGGCCATCGCGTCGTGATCGTCAGGTTGGGTTTGCGGACGTCAGGCGTGAGCTGGATCGGGATCTGCTGCAGCGCGACGAAGCCGAACATGACGACCATCAGGACGGCGGCGATGACCGCAACCGGCCGATCCAGGGCTATCCGGATCAGGTTCACTTCAGTGCGCCGGTTTCCGTTCCGGAGTGTCGGAGTCGCCGGTCCGGCGCTGCGCCGCGGCGCCGAGCAGCGGACGGTGCCGCACCGGCTGGCCCGGCCGCAGCCGTTCGTTGCCGCGGACGACGGCGATGTCGCCGGGCGCCAGACCGGCGCGCACGACAAACCGCGACCCGATCGCCTCGCCGAGCCTGACCGGGCGCGGCACGGCGCGGCCGCCCTTCACCAGGAAGACCAGGCGGGTCGCGCCGCGGTTCACGATCGCGTCCTTGTGGACCGAAACCACGGTGCGCGTGGCGCCGATCGGCACGTCCACGGTGACCGCCTGGTTGATGGAGTAATGGACGGCCGGAGAATTGCCGAGCGGCTTGAACCGCACCGCCTGGGTCCGGGTCAGGGCGTTCTGCATCGGCAGCAAGGCGCGCACCCGCGCCCTGAGGGGCACGCCGCCGGCGCGCGCCGAGAAGGAGACGACCCTGCCGGGGCGCAGGCCGCTCAGGCGATCGGCCGGAACGTCAGCCTCGATCTCGACTTCAGTATCGTTGACCAGTTCGACGACGGCGGATCCGTCCTTGAGATAGGCGCCCAGTTCGGTCGCCTTGCGCACGACGACGCCGTCATAGGGCGCCGTCACCACCGCCTTTTCGATCGCGAGCCGGGCGAGTCGGACATTGGCGCGGGCGCGGGCCAGGCGGTGCACCGCCAGATCGTAGCGCGACCGGGCGAAGGCGGCGGACTTGTTGCTGCGCAGCGCCTCGAAGCGCTCAAGTTCCCGCTCCGCCAGCTTCAGTTCGGCGGTCTCGAAGGCCAGGCGCGCCTCCGCCGTTCGGATGTCCTGCCGTGCGAGGATCCGGCCTTTCTTCACATGCTGGCCGACCGCGACATCGATTGAAACGACGGCGCCGGAAACCCGGGCGGCGACCACGCCCTTGCGGGTGGCCACGATGCGCCCGATCACCGGCTCGGTGCGGGTCAGCGGCCCCTTGCGGACCTGATCGACGCCGACGAACATCGGCGGGCGCCCGCCCTTCCGGGCGCCGCCGCCCGCGCCGGGCCCGGCGCCTCCGCCGGCCCGGCGGCGTTTCTCCTGCGCGTTCCGGTTACCGGGTTTGGCGCCCGGCTTGCCGCGAGCATCGCCCGGCGGCTGGCCCTGTTGCCGGCGCCGCTGCCAATCCTGCTGCGATCCCTGTTGCCGGCCCTGGGGCTCCGTTCTGGCTTCGGCTCCGGCGGTCCTGATTTCCGGCGCCGCGGCGGCGACGCAAAGCAGCGCCGTTGCCGCCGCGAGCAACGGACGCGCCGCACGTGACCTGCGCGTTCTGACCGCCGAACTCAAGGCCCGGTTCCGTTCTCCTTCCCCGGCGTCTGCCGCCGGCCACAAGCCCGTGGCGACGCCCTGTTGCGGCATGATATGGTGCAAAGGAACCACCGATCCACCGGAAACTTCCCGCGACCGGCTGCCCAACCTGCATGCCCTGAGGGCGCAGAACCGCCGTCGCAGGGCTGTTCCAAACCTGCCGGGAGCCTGTGACTACAGCCATTTACGCCCACCCGGCCTGCCAGGATCACCGGCCCGGCCGGCATCATCCCGAGCGGCCGTCGCGGATCGCCGCCGTGCTCGACGGCCTGGAGCAGGCGGGCATCGCCGGCCTCGAACCGCGCGACGCCCCGGGGATCGATCCCGCGCTGCTGGAACTGGTGCATCCGTCCGCGCTGGTCGACCATGTGCTGGCCCCGATGGGGCACGACGAGCGCCGCTGGATCGACGGCGATACGGTGATGAGCGCCGGCTCGGCGGAGGCGGCGCTGCGGGCCGCCGGGGCGGTTTGCGATGCCATCGATTCGGTGATGGCCGGCGACGTCGACAACGCCTTCTGCGCGGTGCGGCCGCCCGGCCATCATGCGGAACCGGGCCGGGCGATGGGTTTCTGCCTGTTCAACAATGTCGCCGTCGGCGCCCTCTACGCCCGCGAGACATACGGGCTGGGGCGCATTGCGGCGGTCGATTTCGATGTCCATCACGGTAACGGAACGCAGGCCGCCTTCGAATCCGACGGCGACCTGTTCTATGCCTCGACCCATCAATGGCCGCTCTACCCCGGCACCGGCGCGGCCGGCGAGACCGGGGTCGGCAACATCTGCAACGTTCCGTTGGCGCCGGGCAGCGGTTCGCGCGCATTCCGGCGCGCGATGTCGGAGACCGTTCTTCCGGCGCTGGAAGCGTTTCGGCCGGACATGATCCTGCTCAGCGCCGGTTTCGACGCCCACAACGACGATCCGCTGGCCGGGCTGGAATTCCGCACCGAAGACTATGGCTGGGTGACGGCGCAGCTCGTCCGGATCGCCGAAGGGTTGTGCGGCGGCCGGATGGTCTCGGCGCTGGAAGGCGGCTACGACCTGCAGGCGCTGGCCGAAAGCGTGGTTGCCCATGTCGGGGCGCTGGCCGGCGCCGACCCGGCCTGAACGCCGCCGCCAATCCCCCTGTCGGAACAGCCCCACCGGAACAGCCCCACCGGAACAGCCCCACCGGAACAGATTGTCGCAGTTTCGATTGCGTGGGACTTCGGAATGTGAATAATGACTCATATCGGATTCCATAAGAACGGGACAGAGCCATCCATGTCCGACGGTCGGGCACCGGACATTGCCGCTCTCAGCTTTGAGGACGCGCTTGCCGAACTGGAGAAGATCGTCCGCGATCTGGAGACCGGGCAGGCGAAGCTGGACGATGCGATCGCCGCCTACGAACGCGGCGCAGCCCTGAAGAGGCATTGCGAGGCCAAACTGCGCGACGCCCAGGCAAAGGTTGACAGGATCGTGACCGGGCCGGACGGACAGAACCGGCTGGAACCCGCCGAACTGGACTGACCGCCCCGGCCTTCCGCCAGGGCAGATATCCAGCCGCGCCACAGAACGCCCATGACCGACGACCCCCGGCTGACAGCGGCGATGACCGAAATCGCCGACCGGCTCGAAGAGACCCTGACGGCCCTGCTGCCCCGGGGCGGTGGGCCGGAAGCGCGGGTGTTCCAGGCCATGGCCTACGCCACCCTGGACGGCGGCAAGCGCCTTCGGCCCTTCCTGGCGGTCGAGACCGCCCGGCTGTTCGGCGTGCCGGACAGCCGCAGCCTGCGCGCCGGCGCGGCGATCGAATTCGTACACTGCTATTCCCTGGTCCATGACGACCTGCCGGCGATGGACGACGACGACCTGCGCCGCGGCCGGCCGTCGAACCATGTCGAATTTGACGAGGCGACGGCGATCCTGGCCGGCGACGCCCTGCAAACCCTGGCCTTCGAGGTGCTGGCCGATCCCGCGACCCATCCCGACGGCGACGTGCGGGCCGGCCTGGTCGCGGCGCTGGCCGATGCGGCCGGCGCCCGGGGCATGGTCGGCGGCCAGATGTTCGATATTGCCGCCGAGACGGCCGGCGGCGGCCTCACGCTGGAACAGATCGTCCGCCTGCAACGCATGAAGACCGGCCGCCTGTTCGACGTGTCCTGCCAGTCCGGCGCGCTCCTGGGCGGGGCGAACGAGGCGGACAGGGCTGCGCTGGCCGCCTATACCGAGGCGTTGGGGCTTGCCTTCCAGATCGCCGACGACATCCTGGACGAGACCGGCGATGCGGTCGAAATCGGCAAGCAGGTCGGCAAGGACGCCCGCGCCGGAAAAGCGACCTTCATTTCGATCCTGGGGCTTGAGGCCGCGCGGGAACGGGCCAATATTCTGGCGTTACAGGCTGTTACGGCGCTGGAATGCTTCGGAGAACGCGCCGGCCTTCTGCGGGATGCGGCGCAGTTTGCCGTAGGCCGGCGCACCTGACCGGGACCCTCCAGAAAACGAGAGACGGTTCGATATGTCCGAGAAAAGCAAGACGCCACTGCTCGACACGATCAAATCGCCCGCCGATCTGCGCAAGCTCGATGTCAAGGAGTTGCGCCAGTTCGCCGACGAATTGCGGACCGAAACGGTCGAGGCCGTATCCGTTACCGGAGGCCATCTCGGCGCCGGGCTCGGCGTCGTCGAGCTGACGACGGCGATCCACTATCTGTTCGAGACGCCGGAGGACATCCTGATCTGGGATGTCGGCCACCAGTGCTATCCCCACAAGATCCTCACCGAACGGCGCGACCGGATCCGCACGATCCGCCAGGGCGGCGGCCTCTACGGCTTTACCAAACGAACGGAAAGCGTCTACGACCCGTTCGGCGCCGCGCACAGCTCGACCTCGATTTCCGCCGGCCTGGGTTTCGCGGTGTCGGGCGAGCTTCAGAAAAAGGAGGGCCGCCACGTCATTGCAGTGATCGGCGACGGCGCCATGAGCGCCGGCATGGCCTATGAGGCGATGAACAACGCGGCGGTCACGGGCGCGCGCCTGATCGTCATTCTGAACGACAACGACATGTCGATCGCGCCGCCGGTGGGCGGGCTGTCGGCCTATCTCAGCCGGCTGATCTCCTCGCGCAGCTTCCGGTCGGTACGGCAACTCACGATGATGCTGGCCGAGAAGTTCCCGCGCCAGATCGAGCGCGCGGCCCAGCGGGCGGAGGAATATGCCCGCGGCTTCCTGACCGGCGGCACCCTGTTCGAGGAACTGGGCCTCTACTATGTCGGCCCGATCGACGGGCACAATCTGGACCACCTGATCCCGGTTCTGAAAAACGTCCGCGACGATCCGCAGGGCGGCCCGATCCTGATTCACTGCGTCACCAAGAAGGGCAAGGGCTACGAGCCGGCCGAGTCCTCCGCCGACCGGTATCACGGCGTCGGCAAGTTCGATGTCGTCACCGGCGAGCTTTACAAGCCGCCGTCGAACGCGCCGAACTACACCAAGGTCTTCGCCAACGCCCTGATCAAGGAGGCGGAGAAGGACGACAGGATCGTGGCCATCACGGCGGCCATGCCGTCGGGTACCGGGGTCGACCTGTTCGGCAAGGCGTTTCCGGACCGGACCTTCGACGTCGGCATCGCCGAACAGCATGCGGTGACCTTCGCCGGCGGCCTCGCCGCCGACGGCATGAAGCCGTTCTGCGCGATCTATTCGACCTTCCTCCAGCGCGGCTACGACCAGATCGTCCACGATGTGGCGATCCAGAAACTGCCGGTGCGCTTCGCCATGGACCGGGCCGGCCAGGTCGGCGCCGACGGGCAGACCCACGCGGGCTCGTTCGATGTCGCCTATCTCGGCTGCCTGCCCGGCTTCGTGCTGATGGCCTGCTCGGACGAATCCGAACTGGTCCACATGGTGGCGACCGCCGTCGCCATCGACGACCGGCCCTGCGGCTTCCGCTATCCGCGCGGCGAGGGCATCGGCATGGAGATGCCGGAGGAAGGCGTGCCCCTGGAGATTGGCAAGGGCCGGATCGTGCGCGAGGGCAATGCGGTCGCCATCCTGTCCTACGGCCAGCGGCTGCAGGATTCGCTGGCGGCGGCGGACGAGCTGGCGGCGCGCGGCTGGAGCACGACGGTGGCCGACGCGCGCTTCGCCAAGCCGCTGGACGAAGACCTGATCCGCCGCCTCGCCGGCGAGCACGAAGTGCTCATCACCGTCGAGGAGGGCTCGATCGGCGGCTTCGGCAGCTTCGTCGGCCAGTTCATGAGCCATGACGGCCTGCTCGACCGCGGCACGCTCAAATTCCGCCCGATGGTCCAGGCCGACCGCTTCTTCGACCAGGACAAGCCGGAGAAGCAGGTCGAAGCCGCCGGCCTCAGCGCGCGCCACATCCTGCACACCGCGCTCACCGCCCTCGGCGCGGACGCCGGGGATGTGGAGCTGACGGCGTAGGGCGGATAGCTTGAGCCGCTCCGGCCTTTACAGACGAGTGTCCGTTTCAACCGGAACCGTAGCTGCGGTCGCGGCACGCCATCCAAAGCACATCGGACGATTTCCCGGGACGCCGATCCAGGCGGCACGACCGTAGGGGAGGGTTTCAAACCCTCCCCTACAGCCGGAACCGAATTGCGCTGTCCTGTCCGATTGCTCCGTCGCGCCCGTCAGCCCGCGTCTTCGCTGTAGGCCTGGACGACCTGGTCGGCGAGGCGGCCGGTCAGTTCCTGGAGATAGTCGAAGGCGTATTCGAAGGTGCCGACGCCCTGGGTCAGCGAGCGCAGCTCGATGATCAGGTCCTGCAGTTCGGCCTGGGGCAGCTTGGCGCTGATCTCGTCCCAGTTGTTCCAGCCCGCCTTCGAATCGAAGCCGAGGATCTGGCCGCGCCGGCCGCTGATCAGGCCCTGGATGTTCGACGTGAAGTGGGACGGCGCGGAAATCTTCACGTCGTAGATCGGCTCGAGCAGGACAGGCCGCGCCTTCGGCATCCCTTCGCGCATGGCGAGCGATCCGGCGGTCTTGAAGGCCTGGTCGGAACTGTCGACCGAATGATACTGGCCGTCGGTCAGCGTCACCGAAACGTCGACCACCGGAAAGCCGAGCGGCCCGGACGACATATACTCCTTCACGCCGGCCTCGACCGCCGGAATATACTGGCGCGGCACCCGGCCGCCGACGATCGTATCCTGGAACTCGAAGCCCGCGCCGCGGGGCAGCGGCTTGATATCCACATGCACGTCGCCGAACTGGCCGTGACCGCCCGACTGCTTCTTGTGCCGGGCGTGCTGGGAGACCGGCTGCTTGATGGTTTCTTTGTAGGCGACCTTCGGCCGCCGGCCCGCCACCGTCAGATTGTATTTGCTCTTGAGCCGGCCGATCGCGACCTTGAGGTGGATCTCGCCCTGGCCGGCCAGCACCAGCTCGCGGGTATCCTGGTTGTGTTCGAGGATGAGCGAAGGGTCTTCCTCCGCCATGCGGCCCATGGCGCCGGTCAGCTTGACCTCGTCCTCGCGTTTTTCCGCCTCGACGGCGAGCGCGAACAGCGACATGGCCGGCGGCGGCCACAGGGTATCCGGCGCGCCGCCGCCATCGACCAGGGTCTCGCCTGTCCTGACGGCCTCCATCCGGCCGAGCGCGACGACGTCGCCCGTGCCGGCCCGGGAAACCTTCTCCTGGTCGTAGCCGTTCAGCCGGTTCATGCCGCTGACCCGGTTGCCGTTCAGGCTCATGCCGTCCTTGATCTCGCCGTCGAGGACGCGGGCGATCGAGAGCTTGCCGGTGTGGGGCATGTAGAGCGTCTTGAAGACGGTTGCGCCGTTGCCGCTCCAATCGCCCAGTTCCAGCCGCTCGCGGACCGACGCCACGCCGGGCGCCTCGTGGCGCAGCACCTTGAGCAGCCGCCGGATGCCGGCGTCGTACTGGGCCGAGCCGATGAACACAGGCACGATGCTGTCCGACCGCAGGGTCGCGGTCAGGTAGCCATAGACCTCTTCCTTGGGCGGAATGGCGTCCTCAAGCAACTGCTCCAGCAGGCCGTCGTCGAAATCCGCCAGGGATTCGAGCATTTCCTGCCGCGCCAGCGCGCCGTCGTCCTCCATGTCGGACGGGACCTGGATCAGCTTCGATTCGCTGCCTGCCTGATATTCGTAGGCCCGTTCGCTCGCCAGATCGACATAGCCGGTGATCGCCTCGCCGTTGGCGATCGGCACATGGCGCAGCACCAGCGGCTTGTCCGAGGCGCCCTGCAGGGCCTCCATCATCTCCGGGACGGTGGTCCCGGCCATATGGTCGATCTTGTTGAGGAACAGGCAGTGCGGAATCTCGTGATCGTCGAGGAATTTGAGGACCGGCGCGGTCATCATCGCCTTGTCGACCGAGGGTTCGCAGACCACCACGGCAATGTCGGCGACCATCAGCGCATGGCGCGTGTCCTGCTGGAATTCCACCGAGCCGGGACAGTCCAGGACGGTCCAGTGATCGCCGAGATAGTCGAAATTCGCGACGTTGATCTCGGTGCTCATTTCCCGTTCGCGGGATTCCGGCGAGGCGTCGCCGACCGTATTGCCCGCGGGCACGCTCCCCTTGCGCTGGATCCGGCCGGCCGCCATCAGCATGGCTTCCAGAAGGGTCGTCTTGCCGCTCAGATAGGGTCCGACAAGCGCCACGCATCTCGGGTCGGTGGTTCCGGCCATGCCATGCTTCTCCCTGGGTCTGTTCTTTTCTGTCGGGACGACGCGCGCCGCCCCATTTTTGGTGAGGGCGCAAAGTGGCAAGACGGCAAACGCGAAGCAAGTGTTTTGGCGATTGCGGTTCCGGACAGACCTTCTGCCGCCGGTCGGCCGTCGCGTGCGTCGGCTGCGGCGACTCTATTGAAGACCACTTGCCTCCAGCGCCGGCGGCGCATCGGGGAGAGGCGGCGTGGAAGCCGTCGCCGGAGCCATGTAGTCCAGGACATTGCGCTGGAAGACTTCCAGAGGCGCCTCGGCGCCCGCGCCGGCGGCCAGGCGGCCGACCCGGTACATCGGCGAGTGCAGCGAGCGCTGCATCTTCTCGCAGACCCACACGTCTTCCCAATGGAAGTCGCCGGTCTCCAGCGGATGGCGGTCGAGGCTGGAGAGCCGGAAAACTCCGCTGGACGGGTCGTAGCCGGGTGCGTCCTCTACATTGTCCCGGTCGAACCATTTCGGCCAGGCCGCGCTCTTGCGCCGCCAGACACGCGCAGACAAGCGGGTGACGTCGGCCGCCACGCCCTCCAGCCTGGAAACGGTCAATTCGGTCGGCGTCGCGGTCACGATCGTGTTCGGGAACAGCAGAAACACACCGCCATACTCGCCTGAACCGGCGCCTTCGATGACGTGCGCGCCCCCGCCGCCGGCAGCCTTGGCGACCGTCTCCGGCAGGCAGGTCTTGCGGCCGGTTTCGGTCGAGTACCAGACGAGATGGCGGCCGTGGACATCCCAGACGTTGCGGTCGGCACGGGGCCCGCCGAGGGTTTCGCGGTGCAGATAGGCGAGGTGATAACCGTCGATGGCGTTCTCGACGAACACCTTCCAGTTGCAGTTCATCTCCCAGGTCATCTCCGGTCCGGCGCTCATCCGCTCGAACCGGTGCGGCCAGACCGCCCGGTCCAGGTCGCCGCGCCAGTCGGCAAAGTCGGCGCCGGGATCGGGATGAACGAAGACGAGGCCGCCCAATTCGCCGACCGCCGCGGGAAGGAGCGAAAATTCCGCGGCATCCAGGCCGGCGAAGCACTGCGCCTGCATGGGTACGGCGCGCAGGGCGCCGTCGAGGCCGTAGGTCCACCGATGGTACGGGCACACGATGCGCGACCGGTCCAGCCTTCCGGCGCCTTCGAGCAGTTCCGTTCCGCGATGGCGGCAGAGATTGTGAAAGGCGCGCAACGTCCCGCACGCGTCGCGCAGGACGGCCAGCGGAAAGTCCCCGGCCGCGACCGTCGCGTAGGCGCCCGGCGCCGCAAGGTCGGCGGCGGCCCCCGCACAGGTCCAGCTTCGTCCGAACAGGTCGCGGCGCTCCCGCGCGAACCACGCCGGGCTCGTGTAGGCCTCGCGCGGCAATTGCTGGGCCGGCCGGTCCGGCATCGCATGCCCGGCGCGGGCTGGACCGCTGGCAACAATATTCATGGCGCACTCCCCGTCCATCGATACGGTCCTGCCCGCCGCATGGCGCGGTCGCCCGGCCCGGCCTGCGTCAGGCGAAGCGCCAGACCAGATCCGCATACAGCGTCCAGAGGCCGAACCCGGCCCACATCGCGGTGATCGCCCAGTACAGGATCGGGTTGCGCGCCCTCGAGATCGGTTCGACGAGGAACGCATCGCCCGACCGGAGACCGGCGGCGACCCAGTAGAGAAAGAGCAGCCCCCACGGCCAGTACCACTCGAGCAACGTTGCCGCCGCCAGCGCCAGCAGCACGGCGGCGGTCAGCGGTTTCGATCCCGGCAGACCGGGCATCCGGCGCCGCAGGACGGCGAACGCCATCATTCGTCCCTCGCCGGGCCGGAGAGGCCGGACAGGCCGGACAGAAAGGTCCGGCAGGCGAGCGCCGCAGCCTGGCGCGGCGCAACGGCGCCATCGCGCACCGAGGTCCAGGCGGTGTAGATCAGGGAATCGATGACCAGCACCGCCCAGTCGACCGGGACGTCCGCGGCCACCGCGCCGTCGCGCGCCATCCAGCGCACCATCTCTTCGACGCCGCGAATTTGACGGGCATAGGCCGTTCTGACTTCCTCGCTGGCGGCGCCCTGTGCCGTCACGGCCAGGAAATGATAGCGGTCCCCGAGGGGAACGACGGCGTCGAAGACCGCGCGGAGATAATCGGCGCTGGCCATGTTCGCATGGTCGATCGCGCTCACGGCCGCATCGGTTTCCCGGATCGCCAGGAGGCCGATGGCATCGATGAGGCTTTGCCGGCCCGGAAAATGCCGGTGAAGGGTGGCGCGGCTCACGCCTGCGGTATCGGCGATTGCCGACATGCCGGCGTCCGGGTTGCCGGCAAGTGTGGCGATGGCGGCATCGACGATAGCGGAGCGGGTCGACGGCCTGCGCGGCCGGTGCGGAGATTGAACGACGTCGGAATTCACGGGAACTGGCTCGATTTTCTGACACGCAAATGAAACAATTTTGTCTCATATTTAACTAATTAGTATCAATACGTAATTCAACCCCCCTCAGCCGGTTCGATTCCGACGCAAACGCCAGGTCTTTCGACCGCTGTTCAGAACAGCAGCGCCAGCGCCGCGGCGGCCAGCAGGGCGATGGCGGCCCAGTAGGGCCATTGCCGGGCCGGCGGCGCGGGCGGGTCCGTTTCGTCCGGCCGGCCGAGCCGTTCGAGCGCCCGGTCGAGGTTGCGCATCGTGGCCGGCAGGCGCTCGGCCGCCTCCGCGACGGCGCGCAGCTGTTCGGCAATGCGGGCCTGCGGGCCGCGGTGTTCGCGCATCCAGGCTTCGATCAGCGGCCGGGCGAGCGTCCACATGTTGATGTCCGGGTTGAGCGTGCGGCCGACGCCCTCGGTCACCAGCATCGTCTTCTGCAGGAGCAGCAGTTGCGGCTGCGTCTCTATCTCGAACCGTTCGGTGACCTGAAACAGCAGGCCGAGCAGCCGGGCGATCGAGATGTCGTGCAGCGGCCGGTCGAAGATCGGCTCGGCGATCGCCCGCAGCGCCAGCGCGAAGGCGGCGCGCGACTGGTTCGGCGGGATGTAGCCGGCGCGGAAATGGACGTCGGCGACCGCCCGGTAGTCGCGGCTCAGGAAGCCCATCAGCATGTCGGCCAGGTAATAGCGGGTTTCGCGGTCGAGCCGGCCCATGATGCCGAAATCGACGGCGACGATCCGGCCCTCGGCGTCGACGAAGGCGTTGCCGGGATGCTGGTCGGCGTGGAAAAAGCCGTCGCGGAACACCTGGTTGAAGAACACCGCCGCCGCATTGCCGAGAATCCCGGTCGGGTCGTGGCCGGCTTCGATCAGGCGGTCGCGCTGGTCTACCGGAATGCCCTGGATCCGCTCCAGGGTGAGCACCCGGCGGCCGGTGCGCTCCCAGTCCACGTCCGGCGTGCGGAACGTCGGGTCGTCGTCGAAATTTTCCGCCAGTTCGCGCGCGGCGGCGGCCTCCATGCGCAGGTCCATCTCCACCCGGGTCGAATCGGCGAAGGTCTTCACCACCTCGACCGGCTTGAGTCGCCGCAGGTCGGGCCGCAGGCGGTGCACCAGGCCGGCGACCCAGTAGAGCAGGTCCAGATCGCGCGCGAAGGCGGCCTCGATATCCGGGCGCAACACCTTGACGGCGACTTCCCGGCCATCGGCCGTAACGGCGAAATGCACCTGGGCGATGGAGGCCGCCGCGACGGCCCGGTTGTCGAACTGGCGGAACAATTCGCCGACCGGCCGGCCGAATTCCTCCTCGATCATGCGCCGCGCCAGCGCGCCGTCGAACGGCGGCAGCCGGTCCTGCAGCGCCGCCAGGTCGCCCGCGACCTGCTCGCCCAGAAGGTCGGGCCGGGTCGACAGCATCTGGCCGAGCTTGATGAAACTCGGGCCCAGGCGCTGGAGCGCCAGCGCCAGCCGTTCGCCCGGCCGGCCCGCGATCTCCCGCTTGCGGAAGCGCCGGCCGATCCACAGCGCGAAGGGCGCGATATGAAGCTGTTCGAGCGGGAACAGGGCATCGTGGCGCGCCAGCGTATAGGCGATGGCAATCAGCCGGGAGACGTTGCGGACGGAGCGGAACATCGGGCGCGCGCCGGGCCGCCGGACCCTATATCCGCCAGCCCGAATGGATGGCGACGATGCCGCCGGTGAGATCGCGCCAGTTCACCCGGGCGAACCCGGCGCCGGTCATCATGGCGGCCAGTTCCGGCTGCGGCGGGAAGCGGCGGATGCTTTCTACCAGGTAGCGGTAGGCGTCGCCGTCGCCGGTCACGATCTCGCCGATGCGCGGCAGGACGGCGAAGGAGTAGCGGTCGTAGAGTTCGCCCAGCAGGGGGATCGAAACGGCGCCGAATTCCAGGCACAGGAACCGGCCGCCCGGCCGCAGCACCCGGCGCATGTCGGCGAGCGCCGCCGGCTTGTCCGTCACGTTGCGCAGCCCGAAGGCGATGGTCACGGCATCGACGCTGCGGTCGGGCAGCGGCAGCCGCTCGGCGTCGCCGCACAGCCAGTCGACGCCCTCCAGGAGGCCCCGGTCGATCCCGCGGTCCCGCCCCTGAGCCACCATGCCGGCGTTGATATCGCAGACGATGGCCGGTCCGCCGCCCCGGCGCCGCCACAGGAAGGCGACGTCGCCGGTGCCGCCGGCCACATCGAGCAGAGTGCGGCCGGCCGACGGGCGCAGCATCGCGATCATCTCGCGCTTCCACAGCCGGTGCAGCCCGCCGGACATCAGGTCGTTCATCAGGTCGTAGCGCGCGGCGACGCTGTCGAACACGCCGCGCACCAGGTGCCGCTTCTCGTCCGCCGCCACGGTGCGGAAGCCGAAATCGGCGCTGTCGTTGCTATCGGCCGGATTTGTCATGGATCACAGGTAAGCGCGCGCGCGCCGTGCCGCCAGCCGCCTTGTTATCGCATGGGGTTATCGCATCGGAGGCCGCACGGCGGGCTTCCGGATTCCGGAAAGCCGTTCTGCGGCGCGGGTGCTGCTGGCCATTCGCGCTGTTCCGGCTATGCTCCCGCTATGACCATCGAGACTGCTCCGTCCCCCGCCGGACGCCTCGCCGGGGCGACGGCGCTGATCACCGGCGCCAGCCGCGGCATCGGCCGGGCGATCGCCGAGGCTTTCGCCCGCGAGGGCGCCGACCTGTTCCTGAGCGCGACTGCGCGCACCAACCTTGCTGAAATCGAGGCGCATGTCGGCGCCGCCGGCCGCCGGGTCGCAACCGGGGCGGTGGACGTCGCCGACGAGGCGAGCGTCGAGGCCCTGTTCGCCGCGGCGGTCGAGGCCTTCGGGGGAATCGACATCGTGGTCAATAATGCCGGCATTTACACCGGCAAGCCGTTCACCGAATACACGGCGGACGAGTTCGACCGGGTCATGCGGGTCAACGCCTACGGCACGTTTCACGTCATGCAGCGGGCCCTGCGCCACATGCAGGACCGGGGCCGCGGCAAGATCGTCAACATCGCCTCGACCGCGGGCAAATGGGAGAGCCCGAACCAGGCGGCCTACAACGCCTCGAAACATGCGGTCGTCGCGCTGACCCGCTGCGCCGCGCTGGAGAACGCCGCCGCCGGCATCCGGGTCAACGCCATCTGCCCCGGCTTCGTCGAGACCGACATGATCGGCGAGTTCGAAAGCCATGCCGAGCGGGCGGGGATGGACTTCGACGCCTTCAAGGCGGCGATGGTGTCCAGGATACCGACGGGCCGATTGCTCCAGCCGGAAGAGATCGCCCATATCGCGGTCTATCTCGCCTCGCCCGAATCCGACGGCATGACCGGCCAGACCATCTCCATCTCCGGCGGCATGCGGATGGGCTGATCCGGATTCTCCGCCGCGCCGGATTGCGGACCGGAATTCCGGCATTGGCGGCGCGGCGGTGCGGTGCTACCTCCCGGCCAGCCGTGCGGCGACGAAGCGCCCCGGCGCCTGGACCCGTCCTTCCTGCCCCGCCCCGATGACTAATTCCCCGACCGACATCGCGCAGATCCGCAATTTCGCGATCATCGCCCATATCGACCACGGCAAGTCGACGCTGGCCGACCGGCTGATCCAGCACACCGGCGGGCTGACCGAACGCGAGATGAAGCAGCAGGTCCTCGACAGCATGGAGCTGGAGCGCGAGCGCGGCATCACCATCAAGGCGCAGACCGTGCGACTGGAATGGACCGGGCCGGACGGCCGGACATGGTTCCTCAACCTGATGGACACGCCCGGCCACGTCGATTTCTCCTACGAGGTCAGCCGGTCGCTCGCCGCCTGCGAGGGCGCGCTGCTGGTGGTCGACGCCTCCCAGGGCGTCGAGGCGCAGACGCTGGCCAACGTCTATCTGGCGCTCGACGCCGACCTCGAGATCATCCCGGTGCTCAACAAGATCGACCTGCCGGCGGCCGAGCCCGGGCGCATCCGCCGGCAGATCGAGGACGTGATCGGGCTCGACGCCTCCGGCGCCCTGCCGGTCTCGGCCAAGACCGGGGCCGGGGTCGAAGACCTGATCGCCGCCCTGGTCGCGCAGGTGCCGCCGCCCCGGGGCGACGCGGACGCGCCGCTCAAGGCGCTGCTGGTCGACAGCTGGTACGACCCCTATCTCGGCGTCATCATCCTGGTGCGGGTGCGTGAGGGCCGGCTGCGTAAGGGCCAGCGCATCCGCATGATGGCGACCGGCGGGGTCTACGAGGCCGACCGGGTCGGCGTGTTCACGCCCAAGCGCGCGCCGGTCGACGCGCTCGGCCCCGGCGAGATCGGCTACATCACCGCCGGCATCAAGACGGTGGCGGACTGCAAGGTCGGCGACACCATCACCGAGGACCGCCGCCGCACGGCCGAGCCGCTGCCCGGCTTCCAGCCCAGCCTGCCGGTCGTGTTCTGCGGCATCTTCCCGGTCGATACCGGCGAATTCGAGCATCTGCGCGAATCGCTGGAAAAGCTGGCGCTGAACGATTCGAGCTTCCACACCGAGCCGGAGACTTCGGCGGCGCTGGGCTACGGCTTCCGCTGCGGCTTCCTCGGCCTGTTGCATCTGGAAATCGTGCAGGAGCGCCTCGCCCGCGAGTTCGATCTCGACCTGATCACCACGGCGCCGAGCGTCGTCTACCGGCTTCACATGAACGACGGCGCTGCGCTCGAATTGCACAATCCGGTCGACATGCCCGACGAGACCCGGATCGCCGCGATCGAGGAGCCGTGGATCCGCGCCACCATCCTGACGCCGGACGATTATCTCGGCGCTGTGCTGGCGCTGTGCACCGAGCGGCGCGGCGAGCAGCTCGATCTCACCTACGCCGGGTCGCGCGCGATGGCGGTCTACCGGCTGCCGCTCAACGAGGTGGTTTACGATTTCTACGACCGGCTGAAATCGGTCACCCGCGGCTATGCCAGCTTCGACTACCGGATGGACGGCTATCGCGAAGGCGACCTGGTCAAGGTGCAGATCCTGGTCAACGGCGAGCCGGTCGACGCGCTCTCGATGATCGTGCCGCGCCAGTCCGCCGAGCAGCGCGGCCGGGCGATCTGCGGCCGGCTCAAGGAGCTGATCCCGCGCCAGCTGTTCAAGATCCCGATCCAGGCGGCGATCGGCGGCAAGGTGATCGCGCGCGAAACCATCTCCGCCCTGCGCAAGGACGTGACCGCCAAATGCTATGGCGGCGACGTCACCCGCAAGCGCAAGCTCCTGGAGAAGCAGAAGGCCGGCAAGAAGAAGATGCGCCAGTTCGGCAAGGTCGACATCCCCCAGAGCGCCTTCATCGAAGCGCTGCGGATGGGGGAGGATTGAGGGCGTTGCCGATCACCATGCGCCGAAGGCATTCGGGGTCTTGCGACCGTGATGGATGAACTTGATAAAATATCAAATCCATGTTGCCCAATCCAATTGTGAATGTTAATATCGATGCAGTCAGTAATCCGAGCAGGGAGGAATTCGCCATGCGCTATATCGATTTTATTGGAAGGCAGAGTTGTTTCGATGCCAAATTCTGCAGACTATGGGCGTCAATCCAGCGAATTGAGGTCACTTTCTAAGAATCCGGCGATCGATTTTGCCTTTACGAGGCATGCCGCTGAAAGAATGATGCAGCGTCAAGTTACGAAGCTTGACGTTTTGGCTGCGCTTCGAAATGGCCGGGTCATCGATGCCGGGTTGCGGGAAGGCGAGACGTCCTGGCTTGCGGCCGGCGACGATCTGGACGGGAGAGCCCTCAGGATCGTGGTTGTGCCCTATCCGTCAGAAAACGTCATCAAAGTGGTCACGGTCTATGAACCGGACTAGTTCGCTGCCCGTCGGCAATCCCGAAACCGTTTGCCGAAGAGCGAGACATGGAAATCAAACGCCGAATTGTGAAGTCCGAGACGCTGGCGGTCCATGAAGAAAATCTCATGGGCATGCCAGTCATTCTGAAGGACGCGGCGGTCGTCGAAACCGACGCCGCCGGTGACGAAACCGTCACGATTCCGGACATGGATGCCTTGGTGGCCGCGATTGCGGTCAACCGGTGCCTGGAGCCCGGAAAGCTGACCGGCGGCGAAATCAGGTTCATGCGCAAGGCCCTTGGGATGACGCAATCGGCATTCGCCGAAACGCTGGAAATCGACCCGGCGACGGTGTCGCGTTGGGAGAACGATGGACAGGTGCTGGGCGGGTTTGCCGAAAAATGCCTGCGCCACCTTGTGTGCGACACGTTTCACGCCGAATTTCCACACTTCGACTACGATCCCAAGCGCATTTCGTACATGAAGATAATGGTGCCGGCCCAAGGGGAGCGGACAGAACCGATGGTCTTCGTCAGGGTGCGAGGCATTTCAGACCAAATGAATATCTGGGGCCGGCAGGCTGCTTAGTTGGCCAAATAATTATTCTTCCTGGACTTCCGTCGCAGTCATAAAGTCCTCAGCGTTTTTCCGGCAGTACTCACGCACAATTTTTAGCCAACTGTCATACCAGTACCATTGACCCGAAATAAGGACGCCGAGATTTTTCTTTGGATTTTTAGCGTCTAGAGCCTTCCACAAATCCGTATGCTTCGAAATTGTGAAGCGGTTATATCCTTCTCCCTGAATCTGATTCACTATATCGGACGGTCTGTATTTGGGTTTCTCAACTTCTTTTAGTAAGACGCGATTTATTTCTGCCTCTTCTTCTGAACCTGGTTTGACAAATTCGATTGCCATATCTGAGCTACTAACTCTATTTGCCGATTTCTGAACAAAAGCCACTCGATAAGCAAAACTTGGATCAATTTGCTCTTCCAAGGTCATGCTTTCATGAAATTTATTTATCATAGTTTCTATGTGTTCTGGTAGATGGCGAGCTCCTATTATCACACCTGCTTGCTCAGAGCTGAAAGTCACAAACTGTAAAGCGATCGGCAATCTCTTCTCTAAACCGTATTCTTGACCAAATAGCCTCTTGATGGAATTGTTGAAATTCAAGCAACACGCCTGAAGTTTAGCGCTAATCGCTTCATCTATTCTATTCGTGGATCGATGCTCGATTTCATGGCGAATTTCTATCAGAAATTCAAGATTTCTCTTGATCCCCTTCTCAAGAGGGCATGCGTCGGCGCGAAGGCACCTAGAAAGGTCCCAGTATCTTTCTGCACCGCAATTTGTTGCCTCGATAGTTTTCTTTCCATTAGTATGTTTGTAGTGCCGATAATCTATTTTTTCGCGCTTAAAGTACGCATGCATCAAATATGTCCATGCAATTACCGCAGTTACAATGAACAACTCAGCTCGAAAATTCAATCCAGCGCTATTGAAGATATGAACTGCTGCGATCATAGCTTCTCGCGCTTTAATCAGTAACTCATCGTTATCAATGCTTAATCCAGTAGAAGAGTCAATTCTAGGCCAGTTCACAAGAAATTCGTTCAATTCATTAGCCGTAACCGGTACAACAGTGCCGCGACGTATTCCTTTACGTATTTCACCAATTACACGATGATTAATGGTTCTTGTAGGACGCGTGAAAAATGCGAGTATTTCTTGATCATTGTAGTTGCCCTTCTTAAGCATTGCTTTAACTAGGGCGACTTCCCAATTCTCCAAGTCATGTCGATGTTTTTTCTTTGGCATTTCGATTTTGCACAAATTACGGTTGAGATGTCATTCCAAATTGCGATAACGGGACATTAAGTCTTCGCATGGCTCTTTGCATATAGTTTTGGTGGACAACGGTTCGTTAAAACAAGCTTCTTACGTAGAATAGAGAACTCGTCAACCCATCCAATGTACTACCGATGTGTCGTGCATGTCCATTTATAATTCGAAAATCTGCCAAAGACCTATCGTGAGATATCTTCCAGCCGGATTCGCCCCTCAAATGGCCTCCGTCCCCCGGCTGAGGATATTGAGATAGGCGTCGTAGACGTACAGGCGTCCGCGCTGCTTGCCGGTAGTCTCCCGGAGGATGCCGAGCCGTTCCAGGCGCCGGATTGCGCTGGCGACGGTGGGCGGCGACAGTTGCAAAACCCGCGCGGCTTCGGGGACCGATACGAAGGGATGCCGTTGCAGGCGCTGGTGCACCCGCAGGGCTGAGGCCGCGGACTGGCCGAAGCGTTCGATCCGCCGCCGGTCCGTCTCGAACAGGTCGCGCAGTTCGCGCGCCGTATCGGCGGCCTGCCGCGACGTTTCCGCGATGCCTTGCAGGAAAAAGGCGAGCCAGGCCTCCCAGTCGCCGCGTTCGCGCACGGCCTGCAGGAGATCGTAGTAGGTCTGCCGATAGGTCTTGAGATACAGGCTGAGATAGAGGATCGGCTCCTTGAGAATCCCCTGCGCGCAGAGCAGGAAGGTGATCAGGAGCCGGCCGAGACGGCCGTTGCCGTCGAGAAAGGGGTGGATCGTCTCGAACTGGACATGGACGAGGCCCGCCTTGACCAGGGCCGGAATCTCCGGCGTGTCCGCATGGATGAATTTCTCCAGGTCGGACATGAGGTCGAGGACCTGGCCGGGCGGCGGCGGGACGAACACGGCGTTGCCGGGGCGGCTGCCGCCGATCCAGTTCTGCGTTCGCCGGAATTCGCCGGGTTGCCGCTTGCTGCCGCGCCCCTTCGACAGCAGTATCTCGTGAATTTCCCGGATCAGGCGCAGCGAGATCGGAAAGTCATCCCGGATCCGGGCGAGGCCGTGATCCATGGCCGCAACATAATTTGCGACATCCTGGACGTCGTCGAGCGTCACCCCCGGCAAATCCGCCCGTTCGAACAGCAGGAGCTCGGACAGCGACGATTGCGTGCCTTCGATCTGGGACGAGAGCAGCGCCTCCTTCCGGACATACATGTAGAGGAACAGGTCAGTATCCGGCAGGATCGAGGTCATGCCGTCGAGCCGGCCCAGCGCGAGGTTGGCGTCTTCCAGCAAGCTGCCGAGCCGGTCCATTCGAACCGGCGGCGTCGGCGGCAAAGGCGGCGGTATGAAGGCCTCGACCCTCTCCCCGACCGTCGATAGCGTCGCCTTGCGGCCGAGCCGCGATGGCTCCAATTCGGACGACATGGTTAAGGAAAATTCTTTCGCTAGCCGTTTCTTAACGAAAATATAGCGCACTATTCTTTCATTAGTATCCCTATAACGAAAAATTTAGACATGATTCTTTCGTTAACCTAATCTTTACGAAAAGTTCTTTGCACTATTCCGGGTGCGCGCGGCTCTGTTCGGGCTGCCCTCTAGTAGCGCGGGCGGGACACCATCCAGAGCAGGACACCCGGCACGAGAAAGACGGCGTAGGCGGCGGCGCCCCAGAAATAGGGGATGAGTATCGACTGGTTGAAACTTGCGCCGAAGGTCTGTTCGAGAAAGTGCGCGGCGCCGAGTTGCGCGGACTGGTCGATCCACAGCCAGAGCTGGGCGAAGACCACGGGCTCGAACGCGCCGGTCTTGAGCAGTTCGACCGCGGCATGGCCGAAGATCCCGATCCCGGCCAGGAGCAGCAGCCAGGCGAGTATGCGGAAAACGATCATTGCGCCTCGTTGAATTTGCCGGCTTTGCGAGCCCGCCCGGCTTGCTAGCAGGTTCGGCCGCCCTGCGCCAGTACGGGGGCCAGTACGGGCGCCAGTGCGGGCGCCAGTACGGGCCGGCCGGCGGGGCTTGGCGCGCCGGGGGGCGGTTGCTACATATCGGAGCCAGGCGGATGGGTGGCCGAGCGGTCTAAGGCGCACGCCTGGAAAGTGTGTATACGGTGATCCCGTATCGTGGGTTCGAATCCCACCCCATCCGCCATTCGCCTGCAGCACTCGCCGAAGCGCCGAAGCAGGCCCGAACCCGCGGCGCGCCCGGGGCCGCGGCCGATCTGCCGGATTGGAACCGGATCGCGCCGGCATTTCCCATCTGCACGGCGGCAAACGGCGAAATTGAGCGCTTCCGCCGGTAACACCGCTTGACAGCGCACGGCTGGTCGGGGACAAATTGCTACCCGCCGCAGGATAGTTCGAGAACTGCCGAATCATTTTAGCGGCAGTCGCCGGATCGGTCGCTCGCGTCGTCGCCGCCGGTTCGTTTCCTGAGTTCGAGACGGGAACCGACGGGAAATGGGGCCGTCATGACTTTTCATAGCCTTCGCCGCTGCGGAATCCGCAGCCGTATTCCGGCGGTCCTTGTCCCGGGGCTGAGCGTTGCCGCATTACTCTCGCTCGCGCCGTCGCACGCCTTCGCCGCGCTGAACGACGAAACGCAGTTCGTTCTGAACAGTTTCTCGTTCCTGATCTGGGGCGCACTGGTGATGTGGATGTGCGCCGGGTTCACCATGCTCGAAGCCGGCTCGGTGCGCACCAAGAACGCGTCGGTCATCTGCCTCAAGAATATCGGCCTCTACTCCATCGCCGGGCTGATGTTTTACTTCATCGGCTACAACATCATGTATGTCGGCGTGCCGGAGGGCGGCTGGTTCGGCACGCTCACGCTGTTCTATGGCACCACGGCCGACGAGGTGACGCTGCTGACCAGCGAGGACGCGGCGGCCAAGGCGGCGGCCGGCGCCGCCGTGGTCAAGAACGGCTATTCGACGATGTCCGACTGGTTCTTCCAGATGGTGTTCGTCGCCACGACCGCCTCGATCGTCTCCGGCACCATGGCCGAGCGGGTCAAGCTGTGGTCCTTCTTCGCCTTCATCACCGTGCTGACCGCGATCGTCTACCCGGTCGTCGGCGCCTGGACCTGGGGCGGCGGGTGGCTCTCGGCGATGGGCTTCAAGGACTTCGCCGGATCGACCATCGTCCACTCGACCGGCGGCTGGGCGGCATTGGCCGGCGCCATCGTGGTCGGCGCGCGCAAGGGCAAGTTCCGGGACGACGGCAGCGTCAAGTCGACGCCGCCGTCGAACGTGCCGGCGGTAACCCTGGGCGTGTTCATCCTGTGGCTCGGCTGGTTCGGCTTCAACGGCGGTTCGCAACTGGCCCTCGGCGGCGCGGCCGACGCCGTGGCGCTCGCCAATATCCTGGCGAACACCAATCTCGCTGCAGGGGCGGGTGTGATGGTCGCCATCGCCCTGTCGCGGCCGCTGCTCGGGCGCGTCGACCTGCTGGCGAGTCTGAACGGCGCAATCGGCGGCCTGGTCTCGATCACCGCGGCGCCGGATATCGCCGAACACTATTGGGCCGTGGTCATCGGCGGCGTCGGCGGTGCGATCGTCGTGGTCGGCCTGATGCTGCTCGAACGGCTTAAAGTCGATGATGTCGTCGGCGCGGTGCCGGCCCATCTGTTTGCCGGAATCTGGGGCACTCTGGCGGTGTGCATTGCCGGCGGCGGCGATTTCCTTGTACAACTCATCGGCATTGCGGCCATCGGCGCTTTCGTTTTTGCCGCCTCATGGGCTATATGGTCGGTGCTCAAGCTGACGGTCGGCGTGCGCGTCGCGCCGGTGACCGAAGATTTGGGCCAGGACGTGGCGGAACTGGGGATCGAGGCTTATCCCGAATTCGTCGTCCTCCCGGAGAGCGACGATTGAGGACAGGACAGTCTTTTCAGGAAAAAAGGGGTGATGCCTGCGGGTGCGGGACGAAGCGTCCGGCGCGGCGGGAATATCGCGGAGGGTAAACGATGGTGAATGTGACGACCGAACGAATTGACGACGTTCTGTCCGCCGATGTGGAGGGACGCATCGACGGCTCCAATGTCGTCCAGTTCGAGGAAGCGGTCAGAACCGCGATCGAAGACAGCGACCGCGCCGTGATCATGGATTTCGAAAAGCTGGTCTACATCAGCAGCGCGGGGCTGCGCGCCATTCTGTTGACCGCCAAGTCCCTCCAGAACCGCGACGCAAAGCTCCTGCTGTGCTCCCTTTCCGACCGGATCCGCGAGGTTTTCGAGATCAGCGGATTCGACAAGATCCTGCCGATACACCCGTCAAAGGCAGAAGCGCTCGACTCGCTGAACCGCTGACACCGGCGGCACCGTTCGCGCCCGACGTCCGAATTCAACGCGCGATGAGGCTGTTCCGAAAAAGCAATTGACATCCAGACTTCCGGCAGGCGCGGATCGGCGTTTCCGCTGCCGCCGGGATGCCCACGCGGCGGTCAGCGCAATCGCCCGAACGGGACCGCCTCCGGCACATCCGGTTCGGCCCGATTCCGGAACGGGACTTCGGGCGGCGAAACGACGAGGAGGGCGCCATCAAACGGGGAGCCAACAAGATCCTGGTTGTGGACGACGAGCCGGATGTCGAACGGCTCGTACGTCAGCGCATGAGGCGTGAGATTCGCGCCGGCGAATACGAGTTCGTCTTTGCCGGCAACGGTGTCGAAGCGCTCAGGGAACTTCGGGAACACCAGGATATCGACATGGTCCTCTCGGACATCAACATGCCCGAGATGGACGGCCTGACCTTGCTCGAGCAGATACCGTCGGTCGATCCCAATGTCCGCTCGGTCGTCGTGTCCGCCTATGGCGACATGAAGAATATCCGCACGGCGATGAACCGGGGCGCTTTCGATTTCGTCACCAAGCCGATCGATTTCGACGACCTGCGGATCACAATTTCGCGAACCCTGGAGACGATCGAACTCTGGCGCTCGGCGCTCGAATCCCGCGACAAGCTCGTCGTTCTGGAGAACGAACTCAGCCTCGCCAACCGGATGCAGCAATCCATCCTGCCGACGAGTTTCCCCGAGACCGATCAGTATCAGGTCTTTGCCAGCATGGAGGCGGCGCGCGACGTCGGCGGCGATTTTTTCGACCTGATGCCGATGGAAGGCGGTCGCATCGGCCTGGCGGTAGCCGACGTATCCGGAAAGGGAATCCCGGCGGCGATGTTCATGATGTCGAGCCGGACCCTGCTCAGGGGCGCCGCGATCGGCCAGTCCGATCCGTCGAAAATCCTGCGCGAAGTCAACCAGCTGCTGTGCGAGAACAACGACACGGCGATGTTCGTCACGCTGTTTCTCGGCGTATTCGATCCGGCCACGGGGGAATTCGTCTATGCCAACGGCGGACACAATCCGCCGGTGATTTTCCGGGCCGACGGCACGCCCAGCCTGTTGCCGACGACTGACGGGATCGCGCTGGGCATCTTCCCCGACATCGCCTTTCAGGAGAATGCGATCACGCTTGCGCCGGGCGATTCGGCCATTCTCTACAGCGATGGCGTGACCGAGGCGGAAAACGAGGAAGGCGAACAGTTCGAGCTCGACCGTCTCTACGATGTGTTCGCCGAATCGCCGCCCAGCGACGCCCGCGCGGCCACGGCGGATGTTCTCGAGGCGGTGAAGGTGTTCGCTGACGGCGCGCCCCAGTTCGACGACATCACCTGCCTCATACTGCGGCGCGGAGAGGGGGCTGAGTGAGCGCGGAGCTGTCCCTGCAGTTGTCGGCGACGCTCGACGACATTGCGCGGCTCCACGAGGAGCTTGAGGCGTTTGCGGCGCAGCAGAGCTGGACGTCCAAGCTCGAATTCGAGGTGAAGCTGGTCGTCGAGGAGCTGTTCACCAACGTCATCAACTATGGCGGTTGCCCCGGCGAAACCGTGCAGATCGATTTTGTGTCGGAACCGGGCCGGCTGACCATCGAAATGGCCGATAGCGGGCGGCCTTTCGACCCGCTGGTCGATACGCCCGACGCCGATACGGTGTCGGCCGTCGAGGATCGCGCCATCGGCGGGCTCGGCGTCCATCTGGTCCTCACGATGATGGACGAGGCGAGCTATCGGCGGGACGGCAACCTCAACCGTTTGACGCTGGTCAAGCGGAGAGAGGAATGACGCGTCCGCCGAGCCGGTGGTCGGTGGCACTGCTGGCTGCGGCGCTTTTCGCGCTGGCGCCCGCCGCGGCGGGCCCCGCCGGCGCAGCCGAACAGGGCGTTTCCGCCGCACGCGTGCTGTTCGGCCAGTCCGCCGCCTTCAGCGGCCCTGCCGGTGACTTGGGCCGGAACATGCGGCTGGGCATTGAAGCCGCCTTCGCCGAGATAAACGAAAAAGGCGGCGTCCACGGCCGGCGGCTCGAACTCCGGTCGCTCGACGACGCCTACGAGCCCGAAGCGGCCATCGCGAATACCGCGAAACTGGCGAAGGAAGAGGGCGTCTTCGCCCTGATCGGCGCCGTCGGCACGCCGACCTCGCGATCCGCGGTGCCGGTCGCGGCATCTGCCGGCGTGCCCTATGTGGCGCCGTTTACCGGCGCCGAATTCCTGCGCGATCCGAAGTTGCGGATCGTCGTGAACCTGCGGGCTTCCTACTACCAGGAAACCGAGGAAATGGTGGCGCGCCTGATCGGCGATCTCGGCATCGAGCGGATCGCGGTGCTGTACCAGGACGATACATTCGGCCGGGCGGGGTATCGCGGCGTGATGCGCGCGCTCGAACGCCGCGGGCTGAAACCGGCGGGAACCGGCGTGTATCCGCGCAACACCACGGCGGTCAAGACCGCCCTGCTCGATCTGCGCAGCGCCAATCCCGGCGCGGTCGTCCTGGTCGGCGCCTACCGGCCGGTGGCGGCCTTCATCGCGTGGGCGCGCCATATCGGTTTCGATCCGGTGTTCATGACCATCTCCTTCGTCGGCAGCAACGCCCTGCGCCGCGAGCTGGGATCGGGCGGCGCCGGCGTCTTCGTGACTCAGGTCGTCCCGTTTCCGACGGCGGACCGGCCGCCCGTTCTCAAGGCCTACCGCCGGGCGCTGGCGAGGCATGCGAAGGGCGGGCAGCCCGGCTTCGTTTCCCTCGAAGGATATCTGGCCGGGCGCCTCGCCATCGCCGCGCTCCGGGACTGCGGTCCGCAGCCGGACAGGGCCTGTTTCCTGGATCGGCTGAGGCGCAAGAAAGAGATCGACCTGGATGGGTTCAAACTGCGCTTCGGCGCCAGCGACAACCAGGGATCGGACAGCGTCTTCCTGACGGTCATCGACAGGGATGGCCGGTACCGCCCGGTCGAGACACTCCGGGATTCGGCGGCACAGTGATCCCCCTTCCCAGAAGCCTGTCGACGCAGCTCTACCTCGGCATCGGGGGCGCTGTGGCCTTCACCATCGTCGCCAGCCTGGTCGGCTGGATCTCCTTCGACCGCGTCGGCGACGTGCAGAACCGGGTGAACGAAGGCAGCGTGCCCGAAATGGCCGCGGCGTTCGCGGTTGCCCAGCAAAGCGGCACGCTGGTCGCCGCCGCGCCGCGCCTGACCGCCGCCGCCACGCCCGGCGAACTGGCCCGGATCGCCGGCGGCATCGCCCGGGACCGAAAGGCGTTCGAAGCGCAGCTCAAGGCGCTGACCGACATCGAGGGCGTGGCGTCCCGGTCCGGGCCCCTGCGCCGGAGCGGCGAAGCCCTGATGGCCAATATCGAGGCGATCGAGGTCTCGATGGCCAAACGCTTCGACCTGGCCGGGCAGCGCCAGGCGCGGCTCCGGGAATTGACGGAATTGCGCGGCCGGCTGGTCGGCAACCTGATTCCGCTGATCGACGACCAACTGTTCTTCGCGGTGACCGGGTACCGCCAAATCGGCCAGCCGCCGGCGCCGCGCGCCGAACATGCCTCCGAGGCGGCGATCACCCGCTATCGCCATCTCGCCGAACTCAGGTCCGACGCGACGACCGGCGTCCAGCTTCTGGCGACCGCGCTGAACATTTCCGACGCCTCCTTGCTCGAACCGTTGCGCGAGAGCTTCGAAGCCACCTCCCGCGGCATCAAGCGGCGCCTGTCGAGTCTCAACGCCACATCGCTGGGTGAGCGGCTGACCGCGCCGTTTGCGCGGCTGATCGCGCTGGGCGAAGGGCCGGACAATGTGTTCGGGCTGCGCGCCGGGGAACTCGCCGTCGACAGCCGCCAGCGCAATCTCCTGGAGCGCAACCGCAGCCTGGCCGTCGAGCTCGTCGCCGGGGCCGAGGGCCTGGTCCGGGCCGCCCGCGCCAACGTCCAGCAGGCGACCCTCGCCTCGGCCGAGGCGATCCTGACCGGGCGCAATCTCCTGCTGCTGATCAGCGCCGCCAGCGTGGTCGGTGCGGTGCTGCTGTCCTGGATCTATGTCGGCCGCTTCCTTTCGCGCCGGCTGGGGCGCCTGTCCGACCGAATGCGGCGCATGGCCGAAGGCGACCTCGAGGCCGAGGTGGATATCGGCGGGCGCGACGAGGTCGGCGAAATGGCGGCGGCGCTCGAAGTCTTCCGCCGCCACGCGCTCGAGGTGCAGCGCCTGAACCTGGTGGAGAAGCTGGCCGAGGAACTCAAGGGCAAGAACGATCAGCTCGAGACCGCGCTGGGCGAACTCGAAAAGGCCCAGGATCAGATCGTCATGCGCGAGAAGCTTGCCGCACTCGGCGAACTGACCGCGGGAGTCGCCCACGAAATCAAGAATCCGCTGAATTTCATCAAGAATTTCTCTGAAGTCTCGGTGGAATTGATGGAAGAGATGCTCGAGGAGGTCCGCGCCGTATTGAAAGACCGCGAGGGAGACGACGAAGACGACACGGCCGGGCTGATCGAGGAAATCGCCGGCGATCTCACCGGCAACCTCAAGGCGATCCAGGAGCACGGCCAGCGGGCGAACAATATCGTCCAGAGCATGCTCCAGATGGGCCGCGGCTCGGGCGAACGCCGGCCGGCAGACATCAACGCCCTGCTGTCGGAACATGCCAGGCTCGCCTATCACAGCGCGCGCGCCAGCGATTCAAACTTCAATATCGAGATTCAGGAGGACTTGGACTCCGCGGTCGGAGAAATCGAGGTGATCCCCCAGGATCTCAGCCGGGTCTTCCTGAACATGGTGACCAACGCCTGCTACGCGACCCGCGAAAAGCGCATGGCGCTGAAGGAGACCGACCCGGACGCCGTCAAGCTGAAGGAGGGCGGCGCCGACTACGAACCGCTGCTGCGGCTGACAACGCGGAGCCTCGACGAGAGCGTAGAAATCCGCATCCGGGATAACGGCGGCGGCATCCCGGACGAACTGGTCGAGAAGATCTTCCATCCCTTCTTCACGACCAAGCCGACCGACCAGGGCACCGGGCTCGGCCTCGCGCTGTCCAGCGACATCATCCGTCAGCACGGCGGCAGCATCCGGGTCGAGACGGAAGCCGGCCAATTCACCGAAATGATTGTCGAACTGCCGAAATCGGCGCCTGCCTAGCCCGGGTTTCTCACAGGAAATCGGGGCGCCGAAGACTTGTGTGCAAGAAAATTCTTTCGCACTAACGGGTTAACATAAGGAAGCATGTTACCCCGGCCCCCGAGCCGGGGTCCGGAATCGCACGACGGTCGGTGCACTCAGAGATGGGCGTCAGGGGTTTCCGCAGCCCTGCAGTCCAATCCGCGCCGCGGATCGTTGCCGTCGCCCGGATCCGTATCCGCCGCTTTGCCCTGCGGCTCTGGGCCCCGGTTCGGAGGCCGGGGCGGCAGGTTTTGTGAAAAATGTGGGGTTAATAAGGGACACGCTCCTGGGAAACGCCCCGCGCCGTTACGCGTCCGCGCCCTCTTCGATCCCGTAGCTGAAATAGGCGGAGTCGATATCGTCGTGCAGGCGGCGGCAGTCGTCGCCGAGCGCATGCAGCGTCGCCCGGATGGCTTCGTCGTCGGCCGGATCGCGGTTCGGCCAGTCATAGTCGATCAGCGCCGCCAGCCTGCCGGCGCGGCGACCGGCCTCGAAGGCGAGCGGCCGCCCGGCCGAAGCCGCATCGAGCGCTTCGCAAATCCGGGCCACGGCATAACGGACCGAGCGGGAAACCAGCGGATCGGCGACCAGAAAGTCGACCACGGCGGCCGGGTCGAACTGCATCGAATGCAGACGGCCGTAGGAATCCCGCGCCGCGCAGATGCGCAGCAGCGACAGCCAGTCCGGGTCCGCCTGCGGCCCGCCGACCGGATAGACGGTGAGTTGCGCGTCGATCAGCGCCGCCAGCAGCTGCGCCCGCTCCACGAACCGGCCGAGCTGCAGGAAGTGCCAGCCATTGTCGCGGTACATGTTGCTCTCGGCGATGCCGAAGAAGGTGCGCACCGCATCTTCGGTCCGGCGATAGAATTCGTTCGGGCGGTCTTTCCAGATGTCCGGGATCTCGATATCCCGCAGGTCGAGGAAGGCGAGGTTGAGGCAGGACCACAGATCCTCGTCGACGACGTTGCGCACCTGGCGGGCATTCTCGCGCGCGTTGGCGAGGCAGTTGCGGATCGAATCCGGGTTGGCGGGTTCGAAGGTCAGGTCGTCGGCCAGCGTGTAGGCGTCGACCAGCATGAACTGCTCGTCGTCCAGGTTCGACCGGAGCTCGCCGCCGAGCGGCACGCGCCCGAGCCCCTGATAGAGACGCCGCCAGCTCTTGTCGATTTCGTCGACCGGCCGGTCCTTCATGGTTTCGAACTGGTCGGCGATCAGCCGGCAGCCATGCTGCGCCCGCTCGAGATAGCGGCCGATCCAGTACAGGCCCTGTGCGCTGCGCGACAGCATGGCGTTACCCGGAAAGCACCCAGAGGTCCTTGCCGCCGCCGCCCTGGCTCGAATTGACGACGAGCGAACCGGGGGTCAGCGCGACCCGGCAGAAGGCCCCGGGGACCAGGCGCGTCTCCTGCCCGCGCAGGATGAACGGACGGAGATCGACATGGCGCGGCGCCGCCCCGCCTTCGGCCAGGCAGGGCGCGCAGGAAAGGTCGAGGGTCGGCTGGGAAATGTAGTTCGCCGGATCGCTCCGGATCGCTTCGGCGAAGGTCTCGCGCTCTTCCGGCGTGGCGTGCGGCCCGACCAGCATGCCGTGACCGCCGGAGCCGCCGACCTCCTTGACCACCAGCTTGTCCAGATTGTCGAGCGTGTATTCCAAGCCCTCGGGATTGCGGCACAGGTGGGTCTCGACGTTGGCCAGCAGCGGCTCCTCGTTGAGGAAATAGCGGATGATCTCCGGCACATAGGCGTAGACGCTCTTGTCGTCGGCGACGCCCGTGCCGGGCGCGTTGGCGATGGCGACGTTGCCCAGCCGGTAGGCGTTGAACAGGCCGGGCGTGCCGAGCACAGAATCCGGCCGGAAGGCCAGGGGATCGAGGAAATCGTCGTCGATCCGCCGGTAGATCACGTCGACGCGGCGCAGCCCGCCGGTCGTGCGCATGTAGACGAAGCCGTTGCGGGCCACCAGGTCGCTGCCCTGCACCAGCTCGATGCCCATCTCGCGCGCCAGGAACATGTGCTCGTAGAAGGCCGAATTGTAAACGCCGGGGGTCAGCAGGACGATGGTCGGATCGCGGTCGCCGCGCGGCGACAGCTCCGCCAGCGTCCGGCGGAGCAACCGGCCGTAATCCTCGATGCCGCGCACCTTGTGCCGCCGGAACACGTTACGCAGGCTGGTTTTGACCGCCGCCCGGTTCGCCAGCATGTAGGACACGCCCGAGGGAACCCGCAGATTGTCCTCCAGCACCAGGAAGCCGTCATGGGTCCGGACCAGGTCCGTGCCGCAGACCGAGACATAGGTGCTGTGCGCAACCTCCACGCCACGCATCGCGATCCGGAACTGCGGGCAGCCGCGCACCATGTCGGCGGGGATGACGCCGTCGGCGATGACCCGCCCGGGCCCGTAGATGTCGGCGAGGAACAGGTTGAGCGCCTCGAGCCGCTGGCGCAGCCCGCGTTCGAGAAAGTCCCATTCTTCGGCGGCGATGATGCGCGGGATGATGTCGATCGGGATGATCCGCTCCAGCGCGCCCGCTTCGCCGTAGACGGAAAAGGTGATGCCCTCGTGCAGGAACGACCGTTCGGCGCGCTCCTGCATGACGGCGATCTCTTCGTGCGGCGTCTCGCCGAGCGACTCCAGCAATGCGCGGCAATGGGCGCGCGGCGCGCCGTCCGCATCGAACATCTCGTCGTAGAAGGCCGGGTCGGTCTCGTAGCCGGCGAAAAGGTGGCCCTCTTCCGCCGGTGCGCCGCTCTCCGCCTGTTCGACCGGCATCGGCCCTGCCCCCGTCCCTTGTCGATCCGCCCTGCCGCGCGATTGCCGACAGCGTAAGTCGGCCCTCCGATGTTGGGCAAGCGGGATTTTTCGTTCGGCTTCTGTCGGGCCGGGAATTGACGGATCGGTGACTTGATTCGCTGGGAACGGGCGTGCGACGATGGCACGCTTGGCCCGGTTCGGTGTCAGCCGCTGGCGCCTCGGAAAAGTCCCGGCGCCTCGATCACCCGATCAACGGAACGCTGGTCATGGACGAAAATCTCAAGAATCCCGATTACCGGCCGCCGATGCGCGATGCCATTCCGCTGGGCATCCAGCATGTCCTCGCCATGTTTGCGGGGAACATCACGGTGCCCCTGCTCATCGCCCTCGCCGCGGGGCCGCAATATATCACCGTGCTCGTCCAGATCGCCCTGCTCGCGGCCGGCGTCGCGACGCTGATCCAGACGGTCGGCATCGGGCCGGTCGGGTCGCGGCTGCCGATCGTCCAGGGGACCAGCTTCGCCTATGTCGGCATTCTCACCGGAGCGATCAAGGGCGGCGCGAGCCTGGCGGCCGTCTTCGGCGCGAGCCTGATCGGCGGCCTGTTCCAGATCCTTCTCGGCTATTTCATCCCGCAGATCCGGAAGTTCATTCCGGGGCTGGTGTCCGGCGTTGTGGTGATGACCATCGGCTTCACCCTGCTGCCCGTCGGCATCAAATATTCCGCCGGCTGCGGCGCCTATCCGGCCGGATTCTGCAAGAAGGCCGGTTTCGGCGACATCGGCAACTGGGCAATGGCCCTGTTCGTCATCCTGGTGATCCTGCTGATTCGCAGGTTCGGCAAGGGAATCTGGTCGACCGCGTCGGTCTTCATCGGCATCGTGATCGGCTACCTGGTCGCGATCCCGTTCGGCATGTTCAATCCGCGCAAGGTGGAGGGCATCGCCAAGGCGGACTGGATCGGCCTGCCCGGCGAGTGGTTCGGCCTGGAATTCTCGACCCCGGCGGCGCTCAGCCTGATCGGCCTCATGGTCATCATGGCGTTCATCACCACCGTCGAGACGGTCGGCGACATCTCCGGCGTCACCGCCGGCGGCGCGGACCGCGAGCCGACCGACAAGGAGCTCAAGGGCGGCATCATGGCCGACGGCCTGGGCTCGGCGATCGTCGCCCTGTTCGGCGGTCTGCCCAACACCTCCTACAGCCAGAATGTCGGTCTGGTCTCCTTCACCCGGGTGATGAGCCGTCATGTGGTGACCGTCGGCGCGGTCTTCCTGCTGCTCTGCGGCTTCATTCCGAAGCTGGCCGCGGTGATCGGCGCGATGCCCGAGCCGGTGCTCGGCGGCGCGGCGGTGATCATGTTCGGCCTGATTGTCTCCGCCGGCCTCAAGCTCGTCGCGCGGTCGGGGCTCTCGACCCGCAACATGCTGATCGCGGCGATCTCCCTCGGCCTCGGCATGGGGTTGTGGCAGGTCCAGCAGCTTGCCGGCGCCGCCGGCTTCGGCCCGCTGCCGGCCGATGTCCTGCCGCAGTGGTCGCTGCCGCTCTTCGTCTCCGGCATCGTCGTCGCCGGCGTCGTGGCGGCGGTCCTGAACGCCGTGCTGCCCGAAGAAGAGACCGAGGGCGCCTGACGGGCCCATTGCGGAATTGCGGAACCCTGCGGCGTCAGGCGCCTGCCGCGGCGCCTGGCCGCCGTTGCCGCTTGCCGGCGGCCAGACTCCGGGCGACTTCGGCCGCCCCTTTCTGCGCCGCCCCGGAGAGTTCGCGCAGCCAGCGGCGATAGGCCAGCGAGACCGCGTCGGCCGGCACGGACTGCTCGCCCGCCGGGCCGGGGATCTCCGGCGGGTCCTGGGCCGCGATCACCGGCAGGTCCTCACGGAGCACGAGGTCCTGGAATTCGAGATGGGGGCGGTCGTCGCCGTCCCGGTCGGCGGTGCGGCAGGTGAACCAGAAGCTGCGGCAGGTTCCGGACTCGACCGGCGAGGCGGTCATCCAGAGCTGGCCGCGCTCGCCGTCGGGAAAGAAGAATTCGAGATTGACCGTGAACGGCATCCAGAGCCGGTAGTCGGTCGGCGCCATCAGCGCGACGTCGGGCAGGTCCATGTCCGGTTCCGGTTCGAAGCGGAACCGGAGCTCGCCGCCGACGCGGGCGGTCTCGGCGATCGGCACCGTCGTGTGCCGCCGGTCGCCGAGCGAGCCGTCATGGACGAAGGGGAAATGCGACAGGTCGACGAAATTCTCCAGCCGGCGCCCGGCTGAGGTCGGCCAGGTGTAAGGTTCGCCCGCGACGCAGCGGAACGCCTCGTCGCCCCAGGCCGGGCAGCCGGGAATTTCGGTGCCGGCCTCCGGATCGAGGCGCAGCCAGACCAGGTCGTAGGCGACCCGGGCCTCGATCTTCCGGAGCCGGAAGCCGGGCGGGATTTTGTAGTCCGGCATCGCCGGGATTTCGACGCACATGCCGCCGGCGTCGTAGAGCCAGCCGTGATAGGCGCAGCGCAGCCCGCCCGCCTCCACGCAGCCGATCGACAGGCGCGTCGAGCGATGGATGCAGCGGTCCAGGAAGGCGGCGAGGGTGCCGGCGATCTCGGCGACGGCGATCGGCTCCCCGAGCAGCGTGACCGCGAGCGCCCGGTTATCGGACGCAGCGGCGGCGAGTTCCGGCAGGGTGCAGACCGGATGCCAGAAATAGCGCCACGCGCTGTCGTCGAGATAGGCCATGCCGTTCTCCCTGGTCCGGGCCCCAGCCGGTGCTGGCAAAACCGGCGCTGGCAGAAAGGGTAGGGGAGCCGTGCGGATTCGGGCAAGGCCGTAATCGGCGGACCGCCGCAGGGCATCGCCGGCTTTTCCGGCGCCGGCATCGCTGGCGGCACAGTCGGCGCGCGCCGGCCGAAACGCCTCGCAGACCGTGACTGCGGTGAGAAATCCGGGCTAGGCCTCGCCCCAGAAGGCGCGGTCGTCGGCGATGTTCTCCGGATGGAACCACGCCGCGGCGATGCGGCCGTCCCGCACCTCGTAGACCGCCAGTTCCCGCCCCTCGATTCGCCCGCCGTCCTTCTCCGCCGACCAGGCGATCAGCGCCGCGACATGGCTGCCGGTCTCGACCGTCCCGGTCACCCGCAGGTCGAAGGTGCCGCCGGTCGTCGCGAGGGCGCGGCGGATCATGCCGAGCACCGCCGCGCGGCCGCGCAGGTCGCCCATATGGTCGCCGACGTCGGGCTCGGCCCAGCGCACGTCCGGCGCGATGAAGGCGTCGAGCGGGGCGAGATCGCCGCTGCGCGCCGCGGCGCGGCGGGCGTCGTAGAAGGCGCGGACAAAACGGCCGAGCGGCTCCCCGGAAGGATCGGGCCCACGGTCATCGGAAAAGTCGTCGGTGTCTGTCATGGTCATCCCCGAACCCGGCCGAAGGTGCGGCGATAGCCGGTCGGGGTGGTCCCGACAAGGCGCCGGAAGTGATGGCGCAGCGTCTCGACGGTGCCGAAGCCGGCGCGCGTCGCGATCTGTTCGACGGTCAGATCGGTGGTCTCCGCAAGGCGGCGGGCGCGGTCCACGCGCTGCCGGGTGAGCCAGTCGCCCGGCGTCGAGCCCGTCGCTTCGCGAAAGCGCCGCTGAAAGTTGCGCACGCTCATACCTGCGCGTGCGGCGAGGTCGGCAACGCCGAGCGGCTCGTCGACATGGGCGGGCAGCCAGTCGAGCAGCCGCGCCAGCCGGCCGGCGTCCGCCCCGGCGGAGACCGGGGTTTCGACGAACTGGCGCTGGCCGCCGTCGCGGTGCGGCGCGAGCACAAGCCGCCGGGCGACGGCGTTGGCGACCGCCGCGCCGTGGTCGCGGCGCACGATATGGAGGCAGAGGTCGAGCCCCGCCGCGCTGCCGGCCGAGGTCAGGACCGGGCCCTCGTCGACGTAGAGCACGTCCGGATCGACCCGGACTTGCGGATAGCGCCGCGCCAGCGCCCCGGTATAGCGCCAGTGGGTGGTGGCGCGCCGGCCGTCCAGCACCCCGGTGGCGGCGAGCAGGAAGGCGCCCGAGCAGATCGAGGCCAGCCGGCCGCCGCGCTCGACCACGCCGGCGAGCGCGGCGAGCAGGGCCGGCGGCGCCGGCGCATCCGGGCTCTTCCAGCCCGGCACGATCACCGTGTCCGCCCGCTCGATCAGGCCCAGGTCATAGGGTGCCCGGACCGCAAGCCCGCCCGCCGCCGCGAGCGGCCCCGGCTCGGCGGCGCAGACCTCGAACCGGTACCAGGGCCGGTCCAGTTCCGGCCGCGGCAGGCCGAAGATCTCGTAGGCGCAGCCGAACTCGAAGGTGCACAGCCCGTCATAGGCCAGAGCGACGACGGTGGAATGGGGCGGGTGGTCGGGCATGTTGGCGTAATCTTACCGATATTCGGCATTTGCGCCACTCGTCAGTCGCGGCAAGGTTTCGGAAAACGCGCGACCCCGCATCGCTTCAGGACTCTGCCCATGCTCCGCCTGTACGACAACCGTCTCTCCGGCAACGGCTACAAGCCGCGCCTGCTGATGGCCCATCTCGGCCTGACCTACGAGCGGATCGAACTCGACATCATGACGGGCGAGACGCGGACGGCGGATTTCCTCGCCCTCAACCCGAACGGGCGGATTCCGCTATTGGTGCTGGAGGACGGGACCTGCCTCGCCGAATCCAACGCGATCCTGTGCTATCTGGCCGAGGGCTCGCGCTTCCTGCCGGCCGGGCGGCTCAACCGGGCGCTGACCCTGCAATGGCTGTTCTTCGAGCAATACAGCCACGAGCCAAACATCGCCGTCGCGCGCCACTGGATCCAGCATTCGGACATGACCGACCTGCAGCGCGCCCAGTTGCCGGCGAAGCAGGACGGCGGCCATGCCGCGCTCGCGGTGATGGAAGGGCATCTCGGCGGCGTGGACTGGTTCGGCGGCGCGGCCATGACGGTCGCCGACATCGCCCTCTACGCCTACACCCACGTCGCCGGCGAAGGCGGCTTCGACCTTGCCCCCTATCCCAACGTCACCGCCTGGCTCGCGCGCGTCGCGGCGGAACCCGGCCATGCGCCGATGCTGCCCGCGCCGGAGGGGGTTGTGGGGGGTGGTGCCAGTTGAATGATAACAGACGGATTAGAGTGTCGAGGCGAATTAGCTAAGTGGTTGGTGGGACAAAAAATCCGCAAGGCATCACGTTAGCTCGTATGAATTCGATGCGATCGCAAACTAATCTTGCTCTGCCCGAGGAATTTCGGGAGGTGGCGGGAAGGGCGATTGTGTCGTTTGGTGAGTATATGGTTGAACGACAAGTGGGCGCCGACCTTGAAGCACTTCGATAAGTCCTTGTCTTGCCAATTTTTGTTCTCGGGCGTCATCGTCCCATCCTTGAGGCAAGTAATTTCCCTCTAGAATATCAAGCTGCTCGACTCTAAAATCCAAACTTGTAGCAATTTCGTAAATCAATTTTGTGAGTAAAGAATCGCGCTTTTTTTCAAATGCCTGAAGTTCACTCCCAGACAATGCTTGAGGAGGATTTTCGCTGAGATTTTGGAGGTATTTTTTCCATGCACTAATTATTCTCGTCTCGTTCGCAAATTCTATTTCAATTAAATTCAATGCACCAACATGCTCGAAGTGAATTGGCATCTTTCTAGTTCTCATTAGGGTCCGAAAAATATCCATCTTTCTTGTTTCAGACGCTCTTTGCTTATCAACATATCTTGTAACAAGAACAGCAAATATTGGCCCCAAAATAATGGCCAAAATTGTACAAATCGAAAGGATCACCTGACCATCTGACATCACAGGTCTCTCAATTTCCTAAAAGCTACATTGACAGGACCCATTGGCATCTGAATTTGAACAGGACTGCCATTTGCGAAATTCGCCGATAAAGTAGCAGAAACTTCTTGGGTAATTGGTTTATCAGCAACTGTCTGGCCAGTGACAAGTGTGGCTCCTACTGGTGTAGTAAGCCGTGCTTGGAAAGTTACACGATTATTTTTTATTGCTGTATATTCCCCATCAAGAATACCTCCCGAAACATCAGCACCAGAGATTTTTCCATCCACCATGATGAAAACGGCGTTTCCAATACCGGAAATCCCCGTATAAAACATGGCGTAAATTCCATTCATGATCCAACTCCTATACTAGTCTCACTGACAATGTAGTTTCTAGAAGAGCTTGATGTCAATAGTGTCATGAAATCGTGCATGCATTGCTCATCTATTGTAAACCAAAAATCTATGTTACACGACACGACAGTAGCTGTTTGAGAATACCTCATATCGCCCGGTCCCTTCCCTTCCAGTACTCCGCCCGAATCCGGTTCTTCTGGATCTTGCCGATGGCGGTGCGGGGCAGGGCGTCGACGAATTTGACGAAGCGCGGGCGCTTGTAGCGCGGGATCCGGGCCACGACGAAGTCGATCAGGGCGGCTTCGTCGGGCAGTGCACCGCTGCCGCCCGCAGTTTCGTCGTCGCCTCCACCGCCCGCGCCGTTAGCCACGACATGGGCGGCCGGGACCTCGCCCCACCGGTCGTCGGGCACGCCGAAGACGGCGCATTCGCGGACCGCTGGATGCAGGTAGAGCGCGCGCTCGACCTCGGCGGGAAAGATGTTCTCGCCGCCCGAGACGATGACGTCCTTCGAGCGGTCGATCAGGTGGAGGAAACCGTCTTCGTCGATCCGGCCGATGTCGCCGGTCCTGAGCCAGCCGTCGCCGGCGCGCAGGGCCGCCAGTTCCGCCCCGCCGCCGATATCCTCGCCGGAGTCCTCGCCGACATAGCCGAGCAGCGTGTGCGCGCCGCGGCTCGCGACCTCGCCGGCCTCCCCCTGCGGCAGGGGCCGGCCGTCCCGGTCCAGCACCGCCATCTCGACGCAGGGCCGCCCGGCGCTCATCGGCTTGGAGCGCGCGAAGGCGGCCGGCCGGTAGGCGAGCGGGCAGCTTTCCGACTGGCCGTAATGCTCGACGATCTCGAGGCCCGGCCAGGCGCTTAGCGCGCGCTCGAGCAGGCCCGACGGCATCGGCGCGCCGCTGATGTTGAGATGGCGCAGGCCACCGTCTTCCTGCCGCACTCGCGCAGCCGCCGCCGGATCGTCCAGCAGCGCCGTCACCTGCGACGGCACCAGAAAGGCGGCGGTCGCGACGTCGCGCTCGACGGCGTCGGCGAACAGGTCCGGCGCCCACTTCTCCAGCAGCACGACGGTGAGGCCGCGCCTGATGCCGATCTGGAGCCACATGAACAGGCCGGCGACGTGGAACAGCGGCGTGGTGCAGGCCATGACGTCATCGTCGGCCAGCTCGAAGGCCTGCGCGCCGAGGCACGAGGCGAGCGTGCGGTTGCGGTGCGAGACCAATACGCCCTTGGGCGCGCCGGTCGAGCCGCTGGAAAAGGTCACCGCCGCCGGATCGTCGGGGTGCACCGCGACGAGCGGGTCGCCGTCCGGCGCATCGGCGGTGAAGGCGTCCAGCGAGTCCGGCCCGGCCGCGCCGCCGATGACGACGATCCGTTCGAGCGCCGGCAAACCGGCGAGCAGGGCGCGGGCGTCCCCGGCCAGATCGGCATGGACGAACAGCAGTTCGGCGCCGACCCCGGCCAACATCTCGGCCCGGCCGGCTGCATTGGCGCGCACCGAGACGTGGGCAAGCGGGCAGCCGGCCCGCGCCGCCCCGAAATGGACCGCCGCGTAGTCGACCTCGTTGGGCGACAGGATGGCGAGCCAGCGCCCCGGCCGGTCCGCCGTTTTCGCATAGCCGGCGCGGGCCAGCGCACGAGCCAGCCGGTCGGCCGCCCGGTCCAGCCCGGCATAGGTCATCGCCACGCGGTTTTCGCTTCGGGCACCGTCCCGATAGCCGACGACCGCCGCCCTGTCCGGGTGGCGCCGGGCGCTCTCGCGCAGCAGGGCGCCGAAGGTCTGCGGGAAGTCCGCGGGCCCGTCGGACGTCACCGCCGGCGTCACGGCGCCGCCAGCCGCTGCAGCAGGTCGATCAGCTGCGCCCGCTCGGCCGGCGACAGGTTGCGCGCGATTTCCGCCTCGTGGGCGTCGAGCCGCGGCCGGATGGCGCGCAGAAAGGCGGCGCCCTCGTCCGACAGCACTAGGGCGTGGGAGCGCCGGTCGGTCGGCGACGGCTCGCGCCGGACCAGGCCGCGCGCCTCCAGCGTGTCGACGATCGAGACCAGGGTCGACCGGTCGATGCCGAGCGCCCGGCCGATCCGGGTCTGGTTGGATCCGGGATTCGCCTGGACCAGCAGCAGCACGCCGAGCTGGCCGGGGCTGATCCCGTCGGCGCCGAGATGGGCGGCGAAATTCTGGAAGGCGAACACCTCCGCCCGGCGTAGACGGTAGCCCAGCAGGCCGGCAAGCCGGCCAAGATCGACCGCCTGTCCCTCGGGCGCGGCGCGGCCGGCGGCGGGCTCGTTCAGGGAATCGGGGGCATTCATGGGCCCGGGGCATAGCATGAATTGTCCGCCGGCCAAACAGTCAGGCGCCAAACAGTTTCGAGTCGCTATTAATTAGCGCGGGCACCGGGTTGACACGCACGAAAAGAACAATATATGAACATCCTGCTCGTTCCGCCGTCGTCCGGCGGAGGTCCGATCATGACAAAACATGACATTTCCCGGACTCACCGCCACTCCCCTTTGCCACCCCGGACGGAGCGGCTTGCCCCGGACCCCGATCCGGGGAGCGACGATCCGGGGTCCAGGAGCCTGCCCTGAGCCTGTCGAAGGGGCCACATGCAAAGGCCTTTCGGGTCGGCCCTGGGCCCCGCATCGAGTCCGGGGCGGCAAGGAAGGGAGCAATGCGGGATCGTGACGAATCATGACATTTCATTAGATATTTCTTGTTTCGCCACGGCTCGTCATTGGTCAACTCGTTTCGTCACGCGTAGCATAACTAGTTGTAGTAATTAATCTTATTGACAATCTGACTGCATTCCGGCTACCCATTTCGACGCCGCATGCCTCCTGCCAACGTCCGGTGACGCGTCCTCTGTCGGTTGCGATACGATTACGCATGTTGCCGGTTTCGCAGTGGGCAGCCCTGGTTCGGCAAGGAGAGACGGATGCCTGGAAAGACCAGCTTCAAGCTTACCAAGCGTAGCGTCGAAGCGCTGGCGGCGGAAGGCCGCGATTCGGTCTTCTGGGATTCGGACCTCCCCGGATTCGGCGTCCGGGTCTATCGCACCGGGCGCCGAGTCTACTGCGTGCAGACCCGGGGGCCGGCCGGACCGAAGCGTGTCACCCTGGGACGGCATGGCGACATCACGGCCGATGCGGCCCGCCGCCAGGCGGTGATCGTCATCGACCGCATCAAGCGGGGCGAGCCGCCCTTTCCGGCCGCGCCCGAAGCGGAGCCGACGGTCGCCGCCCTAGCGGAGCGATTCCTACGCGAGCATGTCGAGGTGAACTGCAGCGCCAACACCGGAGACAGCTTCGGCCTGATTGTGCGCAACCATATTGTTCCTGCGTTGGGCGACCTTGCGGTATCGGCCGTCGAGCGGCGCCATGTCGTCGCCCTGCACGACGGCCTGTCGGCCATGCCCTACCAGGCCAACCGGACGCTGGCGGTGCTGTCGGCGATGTTCCGGCTGGCCGAAGCCTGGGATCTGGTGCCGCCCGGCCAAAACCCGTGCAAGGGAGTGCGGCGCTACAAGGAGACGCCGCGCGAACGGTTCCTGTCGCGCGACGAGTACCGCCGGCTCGGCCGGGCGCTGGCCGAGGCCGAAAGGGACGGCTCGGAGAATCCCGTTGCCGTCGCGGCGATCCGCCTGCTGCTGCTGACCGGCTGCCGCAGGAACGAGATCCTGAGCCTGCAATGGGACGATGTCGACCACGTTGCAGCCGAACTGCGGCTGACGGATGCCAAGGCCGGCGCCCGGCGAGTGCCGCTGACCCCGGCGGTCGAGGCGGTGCTGTCCGGAATGTCCCGCGCTGGAGACAGTCCCTGGGTCTTCGCCGGCCGCAAGCCCGGCAGCCGATATGTGGCGATCCACCAAGTCTGGAAGCGCCTGCGCGCGCAGGCCGGCCTGCAGGATGTCCGGCTCCACGACCTGCGCCACTCCTATGCCTCGCGCGCCCTGGCGCTCGGCGCGGGCCTGCCGATGATCGGCAAGCTGCTCGGCCACGCCACGGTGAGCGCGACGGCGCGCTACGCCCACCTGTCCCGGGACAGCGAGAAGGCGTCCGCCGCCCGGGTCGGCGGCAGCATCGGCAAGGCCATCTTGGCGCCGGACGCGGCCTGAGACACCGGAGGGAATCCAATGGCGGTTCTCAAGACCCGCACCATCTCCAGGCGCACGGTCGACGCACTGACGGTCGAGAAGGACACCGTGTTCTGGGACAGCGAACTCAGCGGCTTCGGGGTGCGGGTCTATCCGAACGGCGGCAAAACCTATGTCGTGCAGACCCGGGCCGGCGGGAAGCCGGCCAGGCGTATCGCCATCGGCCGGCACGGCGTCGTCACCGCCGAGGAGGCCAGGCGCCGGGCAGCCCTCATCGTCTCCCGCATCAAGGCCGGCGAGGAACCGGTGCCGGAGCCGATGACGGTACGGCAGGCCAACGGCCCGACGGTCGCCGAGCTCGCCCGGCGGTTTCTCGAGGACCACGTCGCGGCGCGCTGCAAGCCGGCCACGGCGGCGGCGTACCGGTTCGCCATCGAAAAACACATCCTGCCGGCCTTCGGCAAACTGTCGGCCCTCGCCGTGGACCGAGCCAAGGTTGCTTCGTTCCACGAGGCGCTCCGGGACCGGCCGGTCATGGCCAACCAGGCGATCGACCTGCTGGCGCGCGTCTACCGGGCGGCCGAGGACCGGGGCGCGGTGCCGGCGGGCAGCAACCCGTGCCGGCAGATCCGGAAATACCGTGCGCGCCGGCGCGAGCGCTTCCTGACCGAGGCGGAGTTCCGCCGTCTGGGCAGAACCCTGGACGAGATGGAAGCGAACGGCGAGATTGCCGTCAATGCCGCGGCGGCACTGCGCCTGCTGCTACTGACCGGCTGCCGGCGAAACGAGATCCTGACGTTGCGCAGGGACGCGATCTATCCGGACACCGGAGAGATTCGCCTGACCGACAGCAAGACCGGCGCCCGGACGGTGTCCCTGTCGCCCGAGGCTGCGGACGTATTCGCCGGCATTCCCCGGGTGCCGGGCAATCCCTTCGTCGTCGCCGGCCGCGCCGGCCGCCATCTGCGCAGCCTGGATGGCTCCTGGCAGAAGGTCCGCGCGCGGGCCGGCCTGCGCGACGTGCGCCTGCACGACCTGAGGCACAGCTTCGCCTCCCGGGCCCTGGCGCTCGGCGAGACCCTGCCAGCGATCGGCCGGCTGCTCGGCCACAGCCGGGTCGAGACGACGGCGCGTTACGCCCACCTGGCGGACGACTCCGTGCGGCAGGCTGCGATCCGGATATCCGACAGCATCGCGGACGATATACTGGGCGAGGACTGGCATCAGTTCGGCAGATGAACCTCCATGGCAGTTCGTAGCGACTGTGTAATTCGGCACCCGTACTTGACCCTATGGGGTTGCGAACAATCGATGGCTCAGCCCGCCGATCGGCGGGCAATGCACACACCGAATTACGCCATGATGCTGATCGCGGAAAAGATGCTGGCCTCCGACATGGGCCTGGGTTTCCTGATCTTCACCAGCCGCCTCTACATGGCGACGGACCCGATATTTCTCGGCATCCTGGCGCAGGGGGCGGTCCGCCTGATCTGCAACTACGGCATACAGGCCGTCTTCAGACTCGGCTTCGGCCGCTACCTGAGGGCCTGAGCCGACACCATTGCGCGGCGGGTCCCCGGTCCGGTGCCGACTGGTCAGGGTGTGCCGCTACACTGGCGGCTTCGCCTTGGCGCACCGGGCCATCCGATGCAAGCTGACGGTCATGATCCCGCACCGGTCGATTCTTCGGTGCTTTGGCATAGGAGAGATCTCATGAATGCCTGCTGAAGCGGTCGGTTCGATATCAAGCCGACCGTTGCCTCAAGGGCCGCGAAGATCGTGGCCGGATCCGCTTGCCGATTGCAGACTCGAGGATTTTCCGATACACTTGTCGTCGAGTCCTCCACAGTCAGGCCCGGTTCCCGGAATCAACCACACCAAGAATGAAGTGACCGCTTAGCGAATGGAAGCGGGTCCTAGCGTTCTTGTCGGGGGGGCTTTCAACTGCATTCCGACCGTGTCGCGATCGGGCGACCGGTTGGCGGTGCGACGGGAGGGCCTGATGACTGTTTCCAAGCCGAATCTGCGGCAGTTTTCAATGTCCGCGTTTGCCGGGGCAGCCTTTGTCGCGGTTGCCGTTCTCGCATTTGGCGGCGCCAACGCGCAAACACCGAACCGGGGCGGAACCCTGGTAATGACATTGCATCCCCAGCCGTCCACGCTGGTCGGCGCCGCAACAAGCGCGAGTCCGACCTATGTGGTCGGGCCGAAAATCGTCGAGGGACTCGTCAGTTACGATTTCGACTACAATCTCAAACCTGCGCTCGCAACTTCGTGGGCAGTGAGCAAGAGCGGACTGGAAATTACTTTCAAACTCCGCCAAGGCGTGAAATGGCACGACGGCAAGGACTTTACGGCCGCGGACGTCGCATTTTCGATCAACACACTCAAGCAACATCATCCGCGAGGGCGCGCGACTTTCGCCAACGTAACCGGCATTCAGACACCCGATTCCCATACCGTGGTGCTCAAATTGAGCAAGCCGGCGCCGTATATGATGAATGCCCTGGCAGCGGCAGAGTCGCCTATCATCCCGAAGCATCTGTACGAGGGGACGAATATCAAGGCCAATCCCACGAGCAACGCGCCGGTCGGTACCGGACCCTTCAAGTTCGTAAGCTGGAAGAAGGGCGAGAGCATCATCGTCGAGCGCAACCCGGACTATTGGGACAAGGGCAAGCCGTATCTCGACCGCATCATCTTCCGGCTGATCCCGGATTCGGCTGCGCGCGCGGTGGCCTTCGAAACGGGCGAGGCGCATTTGGGCGGCAACAACCCGGTCCCGCTCTCCGATGTGGCGCGGCTGGGGTCGCTGGATCATCTCGGTGTCGAACTGCGCGGATACAGCTATCTCTCGATTGTCGCGCGCATGGAGTTCAACCTCGAGAACAAGTATCTGAAGCATCGCAAGGTGCGCCAGGCGATCGCACACGCAATCGACAAGAAGTTCATCGTCGACAACATCTGGTACGGCTTCGGCAAACCGGCGACGGGCCCGATTCACAGCGATCTGGCGCGCTACTACACGCCGGACACACCGACCTATCCCCTCGATCCCAAAAAGTCCGAGCAATTGCTGGACGAAGCAGGATTCAAACGCGGGAGCGACGGCGTCCGCTTCAGGCTGACGCACAATTTCCTGCCGTTCGGCGATACGTTCAGGCGAACCGCAGAGTATCTGAAACAGGTGCTGGGCAAGATCGGGATCGAGTTGGAACTGCGCAGTGCGGATTTCCCGACCTACGTTCGCACGGTCTATATCCAGCGCAAGTTCGATTTCACCAATCACTGGATGAACAACACGGCCGATCCGACGCTGGGCGTGCAACGATTGTACTGGTCCAAGAACTTCAAGCCCGGCGTACCGTTCTCCAACGGCTCGGGTTATTCGAATCCGGAAGTCGACAAACTGCTTGAAGCGGCTCAGGTCGAAACGGATGCCGCGAAGCGGGCGGAACTGTTCAAGGAGTTTCAACGAAAGGTCGTCGCCGACCTGCCGGCGATCGACATCAACTTCACGAAGTTGGTGACAATTTACAACAAGAAGGTCAAGAACCACGCGATCACGCCGCTGGGCATCCACGAGTCGTTTGCCGACGTCTATCTGGCGAAATAACGGGCCCGGTAGGGAGTTGGAGCACAGTCCGGAAACGGCCGAATGCGCCGCCTGCCCGCTTGCATCTTCCGCAAGTCAATTTGCGGATACAGTGCAGGCCGTTCCCGGCGTGAGCTTGATTTTTTCGTCACCGCTGCCGTTGCCGACGCCGCTCGGCCGGGCGCCCGTGGCGTTCGGTCTTCAGGCACCACGATACCGTGAAATCCGGCAAGCCGCAGGCCCGATCGTCATGGTCCGGGCGCTGATTGCGCCCGGGTCGCGTCTAACCCTGGGAGTCATCGATGGCAACACCGCTTCCGATCGACAAGTTTACGCCGCCGGCAGAATCCGTTCCCGTCGTCTCGGGGGATCCGGTCGATCGCCCGATGGGGAAATGGCTGGCGGAGACGTCCGACCGCCCCGATACCGTCTTGATCGGTATCCCTTTCGACGGCGCGACCGTGGTTCCGGCCCGCAAGGGCTCGGCGGGGGGTCCGGCCGCCTTGCGGCAGTGCCTGGGCGATCTCAACTGCTACAGCATTCCTCTCGACGTCGATATCTCCGACAGGCTGACGGGCCGCGACCTGGGCAATGTGCGCATCGACGACGCCATGTCCGTGCAGGAGGTGCATGACGTCGTCTCCGAGACATTGTCGTCGGTCGTGCCGGAGGTCCCGCTCACGGTCACGATGGGCGGCGACGATTCGCTGACCTTCGCTGCGTGCCGCGGTCTTTGCCGGGCAACCGACGGGCAGGTCGGCGTCATCGGCTTCGACGCCCACCTCGACATGCGCTACCTGTACGACCTGGAAACGGCGAGCGGATCCTCCTATCGCCGCATCATGGATGAACTCGACGGCCAGGTCCGGCCGGAAAACATCGCGCATATCGGTGCGAACGGCTGGTTCGCGGCCCGGGAATACGCGCAATACGCCAGGGACCAGGGTGTAGGCCTGGTTACCGCCGACGAGGTTTATGAACGCGGGATTGAGGACGTGATGACCGAAGCGATTGCTAGGGCGAGTGACGGTACGGAAGCCATCTACGTCAATTTCGACGTGGACGTCCTCGACCAGCACTATGCGCCCGGCAAGGTGATGCGCAATCCGGGCGGCATGAACGGACGCGACGCCTATGCGGCCGCCCGGATGCTCGGCCGGGAACCCAAACTCCGCCTGTTTGCGCTCAACGAGGTCAACTCGAAGCGCGACATTTCATCGATCACGGCATTGGTCGGCGCCTCGGTCATTGCCTACGTGTGGGGCGGCCGCGCGCTCGGCGCGTAGCGCAGCCTCCACTGCGCGAGCGGAGCAAGGGCGGAGGGCGGTTTGCCACGCCGCGGTTCCGAGTCCCGATCATCAGCGGCCCTATCGGATGCGTCGCCCGGCGACCCGCTCGCCGAACGGTTGGCGCGCTGGTCATCCGGATTCACGCTGGCGCAGGCCCCGGATGCGGTCGTCGAGAATGCCAAGCGGTCCCTGATCGACACGCTCGGCGTCGCGCTCGCAGGAACGCAAAACGCGACCGCTGAGGCAGTTCGCCGGACCGTCCGCCGCCAGTACGGGAGCGGCGGCGCCACAGTCATCGGCGAGGAACGCAAGGCAAGCGCCGGCGGCGCTGCGCTTGCCAACGCGATGGCGGCCCAGGTGCTCGATTTTGACGACACCTGCTTCGACGGGATCGTGCACGCTTCGGCGGTCGTGTTCCCCGCCTCGCTGGCTGCTGCCGAAAGCGCGGATATCGACGGAGCCGAATTGCTCGCCGCTTTTATCGCCGGATCCGAGGTCAGCTACGCAGTAGGACGGATTGCGACCGGCACGTTGTACGACAAGGGCTGGTACACGACGGCCGTCCTCGGGGCCGTCGGCGCGACCGCCGCGGCCTCGCGGGCGTTCGGGCTCGACGCGGCGGCAACGGCGACGGCAATCGGCCTGGCCCTGGCTCAGAACGGCAGCACGCGCGCCCTGCTCGGCAGCGCGGCGAAGCCCTACAGTGCGGCTCGCGCCGCCGAGAGCGGCGTCCTGGCCGCGGAATTGGCGCGGGAGGGTATCTCCGCTCCTTTGGACGGTTTCGAGCGTTCAAGCGGCTTCTTCCAAGTCTACAACGACGGCCGGTCGGCTGTCGAAACGATCGCTTCGCTGGGCGAGTCCTATGCTTTCGTTACCCCGGGCATCGCCTACAAGCTCTATCCCGTCTGCAGCGCCGCGCAGGCCGCCGTGGAAGCGACCCTCACCCTGTGCCGCGACCATGCGATCGAGGCCGGCGAGGTCGCTTTGGTCCACTGCGAGGTCGCGCCTCTCGTCCTCCACCTGCTCACTTGCGAGCGCCCGTCGACCGTGATGCAGGCCCAGTTCTGCCTGCCCTTCGCGGTCGCCTGCGCTCTCGTCTTCGGACGTCTCACCATAGAGCAGCTCGACCCGGAAATTCTCGATCATCCACAACTCGTCGCGGCCATGAACAAGGTCGGGATGAGCCTCTCCGAAGAAATGGCAGCCGATCCCACAGTCTCCGAGACCAGCCCCGAAGGCGCATCTGTACGGATCGTCTTGCGGGATGGGCGCACATTCGAACTGGAAAATCGGTCCGCGACAGGCACGCCGGTTCGCCCGTTCGCCACCGCAGACCTCGAACGCAAGTTCCGCGACTGCGCCCGCGATATCCTGTCGCCGCAGAAAACCGAACGGCTGCTCTCGCGCATGTCTTCGATCGAAAGGTTGCCCAATGTGCGAACACTGTTCGATTGAATCCCCGCGCAGAGCGGCTGCGGGAAAATCGTCAGGCGGCAGGCGGCGGCGGGGCGCTGTCGCCGGGCGCAATGGCCGTCGCGTCGTTCTCCGCGGTCACGAGGTGGCAGGCGACGAATCGACCGTCAACCACTTCACGCAACGCGGGCTCCTCCCGGGCACATCTGTCGACTGCATGTGGGCAGCGCGTCCGAAACCGGCAACCTGACGGGGGCGAAACCGGGCTGGGCAGATCACCTTCCAGAACCACGCGCTCGCGGCTACGCGCTGCCTGTGGATCCGGCAGCGGCACCGCTGCCATAAGCGCCTGGGTATAGGGATGGAGCGGCCTGTCCCACAGACTGTCGTGACCGGCAACCTCGACGATCTTTCCGAGGTACATGACGACGATGCGATCGGCGATGTATCGGATCACGGACAGATCGTGGGAGATGAACAGGTAGGCGATGCCGGTCTGCCGCTTCAATGACGAGAGCAGGTTCAGAACCTGGGCCTGGATCGAGACATCGAGCGCCGAGACCGGTTCGTCGCAAACGATCAACTCGGGGGAGAGCGCCAGCGCCCGGGCGATCCCGATGCGCTGGCGCTGCCCGCCGGAAAACTCATGGGGAAGCTGGTCCGCGGCGCCCGGCGACAGCCCGACCCGCCGGAGCAATTCCTCGACCTTCGCGCGCCGTTCGTCGCGTCCTCCGAGGCGATGGACGATCAATGGTTCCTCGAGGATGCGCCCGACCGTCGATCGTGGATTGAGCGATGTGAAGGGATCCTGAAAGATCAACTGAACCCGGCGGCGAAACCGCTTGGATGCCTCGCCCCGGAGATGAGCGACCTCCTTGCCTTGGAGGGTGATCGTGCCGCTCGTCGGCTCAAGCAGCCGCACAATCATCCGGCCGAGAGTCGATTTTCCGCAACCGGACTCCCCGACCAGACCGACCGTCTCCCCCTCGCCAATGCTGAGCGAGACATCGTCCACTGCCTGCACCGTCCCTTGGCGGGTGACGAAATGCTTGGTCAGGTTTTCGACCTGAAGGAGCGGGGTCATGGTCAGGCGAGATCCCGTTCGGCCACGAAGCAGGAGACCTCGCGCCCGGCCACAGGCCGAAAGGGCACCGGACATTCGCGATGGCAGATGTCTATCGCCTTGGCGCATCGCTCGGCGAAGCGGCACCTGGCTGGCGGATCGATCAGGTTCGGCACGGTGCCCGAAATCTCGTGCAACTGGGCATTCGTGTAGTGAACCTGCCCGGCTTGGGGGATCGCCCCCAGCAGTCCCTGGGTATAGGGGTGGAGCGGCTGTGCGAACAATTCGTCGACCCGCCCCTCTTCGACCTTGTTTCCGGCGTACATAACGACCACCCGGTTCGCCCACTCGGCAACGACCCCGAGATCGTGGGTGATCAACAGCACCGTCATGCCGAGTTCGCGCTTCAACCGGTCGAGCAGACCGAGCACCTGGGCCTGGATGGTCACGTCAAGTGCGGTTGTCGGTTCGTCCGCGATCAGCAGCTTCGGCGCGCAGGCGACCGCCATGGCGATCATCGCCCGCTGGCGCATGCCTCCCGACAGGCGATGGGGATAGTCGTGCACCCGCCGGTGCGGATCTGGAATCCGGACAAGTTCCAGGAGCTCGACGCATCGCCGCCATGCCGATCGCCGCGAAACCGCTTCATGAGTACGAAGCGCCTCGCTGATTTGGTCGCCGATCGTAAGAACTGGGTTGAGAGAGGTCATCGGGTCCTGGAAGATCATCGAAATCTCGCCGCCCCGGATGTGGCGCATGTCGCGCCGCGATAGCTTCAGGAGGTCGTGGCCCTCGAACAGGATTTCGCCGCCGGCCACGCGTCCTGGAGGGTCGGGCACCAAACAGAGGATCGACAGTGCGGTGACCGACTTCCCGCATCCCGATTCGCCGACGAGCGCCAGGCTATCGCCCTTGTTCACGGCAAACGAAAGCCCGTCCACAGCGTGAACGAGACCGGCTTCTGTGGAGAAGCGTGTCTCCAGCGCTCGCACTTCGAGCAGCGGCGGGGCGACGCCGTTCATCCGCTCTTGAGCCGCGGATTGAGGGCATCGTTCAGGCCGTCCCCGGCAATGTTGAGGGCCAGAACCGTCAGCAGGATTGCGATGCCGGGCAGGGCAGTCAGGTACCAGGCGTTCCGGAGCACTTGGCGGCCCGCACCGATCATCGTCCCCCAGCTCATCAGGTTGGGATCGCCGAGACCAAGAAATGAAAGCGCCGATTCGTTGATGATCGCGGTCGCCACGATAACGGATGAAGTGACGATCACCGGCGGCAGCGCATTGGGCAAAATCTGGGTCAGGATGATCCGCGTGTTGCTCATCCCGATCACGAAGCCGGCCTGGACAAAATCGCGCTCGCGCAAGGTCAGGAACTCGCTGCGGACGAGGCGCGCCAGTGTCGGCCAGGAGACGATGCCGATGGCCAGCGTGATGGTCGTCACGCTCGGCTTGAAGATCGCAACCAGAACGATCAGGAACATGAACGGCGGGATGGTCTGGAAGATTTCCGTGAAGCGCATGAGAACGTCGTCGACCCAGCCGCGGAAATATCCGGCGGTCGCGCCGACCAGGGTGCCGATGATGAAAGCGACGGCGGTCGCCACAACGCCGATGAGAAGAGACACCCGCGAGCCGTGGACGATTCCGGCCATGACGTCCCGGCCCAGCATGTCCGACCCGAGCAGATGCTGCGAACGGTCTCCCGGCCACAGGAACGGCCGGGTGACCATTTCCCACGGGCCCTGCGGATAGAGCAGGTCGGCGAAAACCGCCATGGCGGCGACGACCAGGAGAACCCCGAAAGCGAGTACCGCCAGCACGTTGCGGCGGTAGCGGCGCCAGAACTCGGTCAGCCGCCTCATGGTTCAGCGAATCTCGATGCGCGGGTCGAGCCACGCGTACAGGAGATCGACCGCCAGATTGGTGACGATAACCAGCACCGAACTCAGCACCAGGATGCTTAGCACCAGGTTGAAGTCGCGCTGGAAGATCGCGTCGAACGCCAGCCGGCCTATTCCGGGCCAACTGAAGACGACCTCGACGACGACGGCGCCCCCGAGCATGCCGCCCAGATGAAGCCCCGCCATGGTGACGACCGGCAGAAGGGCGTTGCGCAGCACATGCTTGAACGCCACGCGCGCCGGGGAGAGGCCCTTGGCGTGCGCCGTGGTCACGAAGTCCAGGCGATAGACCTCCAGCATGGAGGCACGCATCAGACGCGCGTAGACGGCAAGATAAAACAGGGAAAGTGCAAGAGCCGGCATCAATGTGTGCCAGAGCACGTCGAGCACCCGTTCCAGGCCGGTGTAGTCAGCGCCGATCGTCTCGAATCCGCCGCTCGGCAACCAGCCCAGCTCGACCGAGAACAGCACGATCATCATCAGGCCGATCCAGAAGACCGGCGTCGAGTAGCAGAGCAGCGCCAATACGGAGGCGATGCGGTCGACGATCGTGTTGACGAAGCGCGCCGAGGTGACGCCGAGCAGGATGCCGAGCCCGACGGCCAGAAAGACGGCCGAGAGCATGAGCCACAATGTTGCCGGCAGGCGTTCGGCGATCAGGTCGACGACCGCCATGTTGTGGCGGAAGGAGTATCCGAGATTCAGTTGTAGGATATTGGCGACATATTCGTAGAGCTGCACGTGAAGCGGCTGATCGAGGCCGAAGGTCTCGCGCAGCTGCTTCATATAGGCCTCGTTGGCGGCGCCCGCTTCGCCGGCGAGCACGTCCGCAGCGTCGCCCGGCGCCAGGTGCAGCACGAAGAAGTTGATGATGATGATCCCGAAGACGGCGGGGACCGCTTGCAGGAGTCTGCGGGCGATGTAGCGCATCATCGGACGGTTCGGAGGCCTCCCATCGTTGCCTGCTTCCCGATTATTCGCCGTCGGGTCCTCTCATCGCGAACCCGGGTTTTATTCACGCGTCTTCTCGCTGTCGTCGGCGACTCCCGAGGCGGGCTTTCGCGACGGCTGCGCGTGGCACGCAGCATCGACGAGCGGAAACTCGGACGTTCGCGGCATGCCGAGATGCACTACGGTATCCTTGATCAGGAGACTTTGCTTCACCGGCTCGAGGACCATTCCGTCCCGCGCGGGCACGACGCACGCCTTTTCGATCTTGCCGTCGATCCGCACCACGCAGCACGCGCAGAGACCGCGCCGGCACGAAAGATAATAGGCGACGCTGCCGTCGATATGGCGATTGATATATTGCAGGGCATTGCTGACGCTGGCGCCGCTGAGGTCCGGCAGTTCGAATGACTGCTCGTTCGAGCCCTCATTGCATTCCGGCGGACCTCTGACAACGGTGAGACGCATCTTCCCGGTCTACGCCGTGTCCGACGGGTACGCCATGCGCCGGCAGTCCGCCGGACGGGTCGTACGGACCAGCGCCCCATTATGCCGATTGATGAAGCCGTTTGCCGGAGCGGCACCGCTATCCTCCGTCGGAAAGTCCTCCCGGTAGTGGGCGCCCCGGCTTTCCGTCCGCCCGTCCGCACCGATCACGATCGCCGCGAGCGTATCGAGAAGGCTTTCGCATTCGATGGCCTCCACCCACTCCTTGTTGTAGCGCCGCTCCTTGCTTCGGCAGGAGATTTGGGGCAACGCGTTCTCGCGCAGGTCTCTCACCTCGTCCATCGCCGCGGCGAGCGAGGCCCCCGTACGCACCACACCGACGTGGTGCTGGGCAATCTCCTGGATCCGCTCCCTGAACTCGAAGGGCCGTAGTTCGCCGTCGCGCTCCAGGGGCGCCATGAGCCCGGCGGAGACACTTTCCCAGCTATCGCGGCGAACCGGCTCCTGACCCGTTGCAGCGGCGTGAGCCGCCGCTGCAACGCCGGCCCGGCGGCCCTGAACCAGAATCTGGCTGCCCGCGTTGCCGGAGAGCCGGTTTGCGCCGTGGGCCCCGCCCGCCGCCTCGCCGCAGGCATAAAGCCCCGGGACCCGCGTCGCGCAGTTCTCGTCGACCGCGATTCCGCCCATGAAGAAATGGCTCCCCGAGATGACTTCCACTGCCCGGCCGGCCTTTATTTCCTCGACCAGCCCGGCGAAATCGAACCCTTCCCAGCGCCATTGCCCGCGCATCTGCGTCTTGAACGACCAGTCCTGCATGAAGTCGATGATATTGCCGGGAAGGTGCGCCCAGGACAGATACACCCCGCCGTTCGGTCCGCCGCGACCCTCCAGCACCTCCTTCATGCAGGCGATCGCGATGACATCGCGGGTCGACAGTTCCATGCGCTCCGGATCCCAGCGTTCCATGAACCGCTCGCCGTACCGGTTGAGCAGCCAGGCACGAACGCCGGCCTGCGGGCCGAGCAGCCACGGGAACTGTATGCCCCGCCAGATCTGCGGCTCAGCGAGCACGCACGGCAGAAACTGCACCATCTCCATGTCGATCAGCTCGGCCCCGGCGCTGAGCGCAAGACGATATCCATCGCCGGTGAGCTCCTCGGGCGCCGTCTGCACGGGATACACCATCATGCCCCCGCCACAGGCGATCACGACGGTCCTGGTCTGAATGCAGGCCACCGCCCCGCTTCGGAGATCGAGCCCGCCAAGCGCCGCGACCACACCGTTGGTTGTCAGGATATCGGTGGCGAAGAACTCCTCCCGAACCATCACCTCGGCCTTGAGCGCTCTCTTGCGCAAGACCTGCATCAGTTCCATGCCCGAGAACCAGACCCCGCGCGCCGTCCGATGGCCGGGGGTCAGGACCGGATCGGACATGCGCAGACCGTCCTCCCTGAGCCGCTTCACCTCGGGTCCGATCTCCGAGACCATGGCCGCAGCGAGTCGCCGGTCGTTAATGAACTTTCCCGCGACGACCGTGTCCTCGAAAAAGGCGTCCTGAGTATCGCTGTCGTCCGCCTTGAGGCCGAGTTCGTGGACGGCGGTTTGGCCATCGACACAGGTGTCGCCGGTTATGGTGGCGGTCGCGCCGGACCGCGCCACCTGACCCTTGCTGACCAGCAGGGTGCGGCAACCCATCTCCGCCGCCACGCAGGCCGCCAGCAGGCCCGCCCCGCCGCTCCCGACAACGATGACGTCAACCGGTTCCATGGGCGGTCTCTCCCCTGGTCTCGGCAATTCTCGCCCGCAAGAATTCTAGCCCGGATTTCTCGCAACAGCCACGGCGTACGGCTCGGGCGCCGGACCGACGGGCCGCTTACGTCGTGTATTTCTCGAACTGCAGATAGCGATCGCGACTGTCCGGCAGGACGGTGACGATGCGCTTGCCCGAACCAAGTCTTCCGGCAAGGCGAAGCGAGGCCTCGACATTGGCGCCGCCCGACATGCCGCAAAATATTCCCTCGCTTTCCGCCAGTCGGTGGGCCATGCCGATCGCCTCCTCGTCGTTAATCGAAAAGACTCCGTCGATCAGCCCGCTCTCCAGGATGTCGGGAATAATGCCGTCGGAAATATCCGGGATCAGGGGATAGGCGCCCGGATCGCCAACCATCGGCTTTCCCGCCGGTTCGGCGCCCCAGACCGAAATTTCCGGATCGTGTTCCTTGAGCGCCTGCGCAATGCCGAACAGCGTGCCGCCGGTGCCCACGGATGCGACGAAGGCATCCAGCGCACCGTCGGTCTTGTCCAGGATCTCCTTTGCCGTTTCCTCGCGGTGGGCGGCGACGTTGGCGGGACTGGAATATTGCCGCGCATACCACACGTCCGCCTGTTCGCGTTCGGCATCGAGGCACAATTGCCGCCCGCCCAGCTCCAGGTACCCGCCGTGCGCTCCGGTATCCGAGTCCGCGGGGCTCTCGCCCGTACGGGCGGCTTCGTAGGCGTCGGTATCGACGGTAACGACCTCGCAACCGTAGGCCAGCATGATCGCGACACGCGACGGATCGGCGATCTTGTCCGGAACATAGGCGACGAAATCATAGCCCCGGACAGCGCTGACAAACGCCAACGCGGTTCCGGTGTTTCCGCCTGTGGCCTCGATGATTCGATAATTCTCGCGGAGATCCCCCTGAGCTTCGGCCTTCTCGACCATTCTTTTGGCGATCCGGTCCTTTATGCTGCCGCTGGGGTTGAGGAATTCCGGTTTGACGAGAATTTCGACCCCGCTCTCCCGGCCGACACGGTTCAAACGAACCAGGGGAATGTCGCCGATCAGATCGAGCATGCTGTCGGCGATTTTCAGGTCCGGTTTCATGGTTTTCTGCCCTTCGATTGCCATCGGCAATTCAGCAAACTAGCGGCACCCGTGCCGGAAATGGCTCCAGATCCGCAGTTATCGCAGCGTCCCGGCCGTTATCCGGTCTCTAGGAAGGATCGCAACTGGCCGCCCGGATCATCTGCGAATCCTGAGCTCTCGCGGCGTGTCGGTCAGCACTTCGATCCCGTCGTCTGTCACCGTCCAAGTTTCGCTGTTTCCCACCGCACCGACACCCGGCAGCAGGATCCAGGGCACCGAATGAAACACCATCCCGGGCAGGAGAGGCCGGGAATCGCCGGGCTTGAGGTCCATGACCTCGCCCTCGGTCCAGCTCGGCGGGAAACCCACGCCGACGGAATAGCCCGAGCGGTGCAGCCAGTATTGTCCGTAGCCCCGTTCCTCGACGAAGCTGCGCGCGGCCCGGTCGACGTCGCCGGAGGTGACACCGGGCCCGGCGGCGTCGAGCAGCCGGTCGAGGGCCTTGAGCATGACGTCGGAAGCCTTCTTCAGGTCTGCCGACGGCTCCCCCACCGAGATTGTCCGCATGATCGGACCGCCGTATCGGTGCACGCTGGCCGAAGCCTCGAACCAGACGCTTTCCCCGTTCTGAATGACCCGGCCCTCGGTCACGCACCGGTAGGGCGGATTACGCGAACCCGAGACGACGATCGGCTGCGCGCTCACATAGTCGCTTCCGGCCCGGACCATCGTGTCGTAGACGGCGGCGGCCACCTGATTCTCGTCCGTGCCGGGCCGGATCTCTGCGATGCCGGCCTCCATGCCCTTCACGGACAGAGCCGCGGCACGCCGGATATATGAAATTTCCGCCGGCGACTTGACCGCCCGGCAGCGCTCGACGATGCCGCTCGCGGGAACCAGGCTGGCCTCGGGCAGGGCCTTGCGCAAACCATCGAGAATCGCGGGCGGCAGGCTGAGGCTCCGGTCTTGGTATCCGATCCGGGCCCTGTCCGCGCCCATTCGGCGGAGACTCGCCACGAGCACATCGAGATGCTCTCCGGTGTCCGGCACCGGCGTGCCGTCCTTGATCCAGGACAGACCGGCGACCGCCGTGAAGTACAACCGCCGCAAGACGAAGTGCGGCGGGCTGTCGACCGGCACGATCAGGCACTGGAAGGCCTCCTGACCGGAGTTCTGAAAGTTGCTCAGGTAAAAAATATCGACGGAACTGGTAACGAGCAGAAAGTCCACACGAATTTCCTGCAACCCTTCGCGGACCTTCTTCAAGCGGCTCTCATATTCGTCAACCGAAAAAGGATACGGCCCTTCTTCTCTCTTCCGCGCTTTCGCGACCATTTCGGACACCCCCACGACACCATGTCTGCGGCCGGACACGTCCTGCCCGCTCGCCCATCCTGCAGGCCGGATCTATTTCGACGGGCGACCGCCAACCGTGCGCTTCAAGAACCGCGGGACAATCGAAATCCCACTTGCAATACCCGTCTCCGGCCGGAATCATTTCCGGGCCGCAGGTGCCGGGTGTCTCACCCCGAGTGACGCGCGGTCTGACCTTCATTGTCGCGGTATACCGGTAGCAACACAAGCGAACCGGGAATGGCCGTCACAGAAGGAAGGGATATGTCATGAGCTACCACGAACTCTACGTCGAACAGGGGTCGGGCCCGGCAGTAGTCTTCAGTCACGGCACGCTCATGGACGCGACGATGTTCGCGCCGCAGCTCGACTATCTGGCCGCGCGCGGCTACCGCGCCATCGCCTACAACAGCCGTGTGCTCACCGGTGAACCTGGCGCCCACACGCTCGATGATCTGGTCGAAGACTGCCGCCGACTGCTCGATCGGCTCGGGATCGACAAATGCGTCGTCGCCGGCATGTCCGTGGGCGGCTGCATGGCGATGCCGTTCGCGTTGAAGCATCAGGATCGCCTGAACGGACTGATCCTTATCGCCGTCACCTCGCAGGCGTATCCGCCGGAAGAGCAGGCGGCCTTCGAAGCCGAGTTCGACAAGCTCGACGTCGACGGCATGGTGCCGAGAGAATTCGCGGAATGGGCCGCACCCTATTGTTTTGGAGCCGCCACCTACGCGGAAAACATGGCGCTGGTCGACCACTGGATCGACCGCTGGGCGACGACGGTGCCGGCCCGCGCCGTTCTGTACCAGGGACGATCGTGGATCAAGAAGGACGACATCACCGATCGTCTGAGGGAGATCGAGGTGCCGGCGCTGGTCGTCCATGGCGACGAAGACGTCCCGATTCCCATCGAACGCGCGTTGCCGATGGTCGACGTCCTTCCCGACGCGACTCTCGCGCGCATTCCGAAAGCCGGTCATACGGTGAATCTGGAGCAGGCGGCGGCGGTCAACGAGGCGATCGGCAGTTTTCTTGAACGGATCGACTTTCAATAGACAGCCGGCAAGAGTGCCGCCCGGCAGTCAGTACATTTTGTAACGTGGCTGCTGTGACAGACTATGTTGTCTATTTTCTACATCTGTATTGTCGTTCATCGATTGTCGATTCCACGGGATCTTGCGGACTATGAGGTAGGAATGCAGACTGTTGTTCGCGTGGGGCTTTAACCCCCTCACAATCAAACCAGGTCAGTGCTTTAGCGTTCCGATCGGCGTCGGACTGTTGCGCCGGCCAATCCACGGAGGGAAGGGATACGTCATGAGCTACCACGAACACTACGTCGAAAAGGGGGCCGGACCGGCCGTGGTCTTCAGTCATGGCACGCTCATGGACGCGACGATGTTCGCACCGCAAATCGACTATCTGGCCGAACGCGGTTACCGCGCCATCGCCTACAACAGCCGTGTGCTCACCGGTGAACCCGGTCTCCACACGCTCGATGACCTGGCCGAAGACTGCCGTCGACTGCTCGATCGGCTCGGGATTGACAAATGCGTCGTCGCCGGCATGTCCGTGGGCGGCTTCATGGCGCTGCCGTTTGCGTTGAAGCATCAGGATCGCCTGGACGGTTTGATCCTTCTCGATACGACGTCGCAGGGATATACGCCCGAAGAGCAGGTGGCCTTCGGCGCCGAGTTCGACAAGCTCGACGTTGACGGCATGGTGCCGAGAGAATTCGCGGAGTGGGCCGCGCCCTATTGTTTCGGCGAGACCACGTATGCGGAAAACATGGCGCTGGTCGACCACTGGATCGACCGCTGGGCGACGACGGTGCCGGCCCGCTCCGTTTTCTGCCAGGGAAAGTCGTGGATCAAGAAGGACGACATCACCGATCGCCTGGGCGCGATCGAGGTGCCGGTGCTGATAATCCATGGCGAGGAAGACGTCCCGATTCCCATCGAACGCGCGTTGCCGATGCTCGACGTCCTCCCCGACGCGACTCTCGCGCGCATTCCCAAAGCGGGGCATACGGCAAACCTGGAGCAAGCGGCGGTGGTAAACGAGGCGATCGGCAGTTTCCTCGAACGGATCGCATCGCAATAGACGGGCGGCAAGAGGGCAGGCCCGGCGGTTTCGCGCGCGGCCCGGCGTCGGGCTGGAGGAGGCGGCCGACATGCACGACCTGTACATCGAGCGGGGCACCGGCCCCGCCGTGGTGTGCTCGCACGGCACCTTCATGGACCGGACTATGTTCGACCCGCAGATCGTGGCGCTGTCGGACTCCTACCGCACGATCGCCTACAACAGCCGCGTGCTGGCCGGCCCCAACGTTCCTCACACGCTCGACGATCTCGCCGACGATTGCCGCGACCTGCTCGACCGGCTGCAGATTGCGACCTGCGTTCTTGTCGGGATGTCGGTCGGCGGGATGATGGCGATGCATTTTGCGCTGCGCTACCAGGATCGCCTCGACGGGCTGGTTCTGATCGACGCGTTCGCTTACGCGTTCAGTCCCGAGGAAAGGGCCGAGTTCGGCCAGCGCTTCAGCACGCTCGATCGCGACGGCATGCTGCCGAGGGCGTTTGCGGAATGGGTGGCGCCGCTGTGTTTCGGCGAAACCACCCAGCGCGAAAATCCGGCGCTGGTCGATCATTGGGTCGAACGCTGGTGCACGTCCATTCCTGCGCGCTCTGTCTACCACCAGGCGCTGTCGTGGCTGGACAAGCCGGACCTGACCCAGGCGCTGGCGCAGATCGACGTACCGACGCTGATCCTGTGCGGTGACGAAGACGTGCGCATGAATATGGACCATCTCGGCGAGATGCAGGCCAATATCCCGGATGCCCGTCTGGTCAAGATCCCGCACGCCGGCCACACGTCCAATCTTGAGAATCCGGTCGCCGCCAATCGCGCCCTCGAGGCGTTTCTCGACCGCGTCTACACGCCGTAGAGCAGGTGACCGGCACCCTTCCTGAAACGCTCGATACTTCGGACGCGGCCCGCAACAATCCCGGGCGTGCCTTCGCGCCGGCGTTGATGAATGCCGTCCGTGACCGCTTCGCCCATACCGACCGCTGCCCGATTACGGGAAAGCCGCGCATCTTCCTGGAGAGCGGCGGAGGTTCGCTGAAGCTGAAGGCGGCGGTCGAGCGCAGCGCCGAAATTGCGCTGCTGCCGGATCAGGAGGGCCGCGACAACGACGCGTCGCGCTTCCTCACCGGTATTATCGAAAGCGGGCGCCAGGACCTGATGCTCTATTTCGGCGCGACCGCGGGGCAGGCGATCTCCGGCGAGACAGGGACCGAGTTGCTGCACCGGTTCATTCGCGCCGTCGCGCTGGTTGCGCCGCAGGGTCCGGTCCTGTCGAGCACGCTTGAGCACCCGGCGAGCCGGGACGCCGCGCTATACTGGGCGGAGGCAACCGGGCGGCGTTCGTACGATATCAGCTTCGACGCCGGCGCCGCCACGGTTACCCCGGACGACTATGCCCGCGCCGTAACCGCGGACACCCGCATCGCGACCGTCATCCACACCAGCCAACTGACCGGTTTCCAGGTCGACCTGCCCGGCATCGTTCGCGCCATCCGCGCGGTCGCTCCCGACTGCTACATCATCGTCGACGGCATCCAGTCGGTGCCGCACGGTCCGTTGCGCGTCGACGACTACGACTGCGACGCCTACGTGTTTTCGGCTTACAAGGCGTTCTCGCGGCTATCGACGGGATTCGCTTGGCTCAGCCCGCGGCTGTCGTCGCTGCCGCACGACCGCATGCACGGCAAGCCGCAGACCTACTGGGAGTTCGGCTCGCGCGACCCCGGTATCTTTGCCGCCCACAGTGCCGTGGTGGACTATCTGTGCTGGCTGGGCGACCACTTCACCGAGAGGGAAGACCGCCGCGGCAGGCTGCTCGCCGGCGCCGCGGCGATGGCCGACCATGAGCGGGCCTTGCTGCATCTGGTCCTGTTCGGCGACGAGACCGCTGCGGGTCTCATCGACATTCCCGGTGTCTCGCTGATCGGGCCGCCGCAAATGGCGGACCGCCAAGGCATCGTTTCGTTCCGGCTCGAAGGCTTCGCGTCCACGGCACTGGTGCGCGACCTGGCGGCGCTCGGCATTCGCGTCCATGCCCGGGTCGACGACGGTTACTCGGGCCATATTCTCCGGGAACTCGGTATGGACGACTGCTTGCGCATCACCTTCTGCCACTACAATTCGCTGGCGGAAATTCGGACATTGCTCAAGGCCCTGGCGGAGATCGCGGCACGCTAGAGTGCGATGACTTCGTTCGGAAACCTATCCGGCGTGTCCGAAGCGGTTGCCGGGGAGTCAGGCGCCCTTCCGCGGTTCGTCGCCGTAGTCGCGGAGCAGCCCTTCGGCCGTGACGAAACCTGCCGCCAGATCGGCCGCGCGCGCCGCGCTGTCGCGCCGCCGCGGGTCGCCATAACCGCCGCCGCCGGCCTCGCGAACGGTCAGTGTCTGGCCCGGTCCGAGCGTCACCCGGCCTTTGGCGGGAATCGGCTGCCCATCGAGCCGGAACTCGCGCAACGCGCCCGAGCGGCCGCCGAACAGGCCGCGTGCGGCAAATTCGGATCGCATACCGAACATCGAAACGGTGACCGGAATGTCTGAATCGTTGGACAGCACCGCTTCCTGGCCGAGTCCGCCGCGCCACTGGCCGGCGCCGCCGGAATCGGGAAGCAGCCTGCGGTGCACCACGCGCACACCGGTCTCGGCCTCCCAGACTTCGCTCGATACGACGGCATTGTTGGTCGGCGACGGCGTCGTGTGGTGCCCGTCGAGACCGTGCATGGCGCCGAGTCCGCCGGCGAGAAAATACTGGGTCGCAATCTCGCGCCCGTCCGCGCGGGCGCCGGCGACGATGAACAGCGAAACCATGCCGGAGTCGGCCTGGACCCGGTCCGGCAGCGCTTCCGCCAACGCGCCGTAGACGAGTGGCACGATGAACCAGCCGACGGTGTGGCGTCCGCCCGTCGCCGACGGACGCGACGCGTTGAGGATGCAGCCTTGCGGCGCCGTGATTCGAAGCGGCGCCAGCATTCCCTGATTGTTGGGGATCGCCGGCGTGGTCAGCGTTTTGATCGCGTAGCCGGTGAACGAACGCGTGTAGCACAGCGGCACGTTGATCGCCTTGCCGACCGCCGCGCCGGTTCCCGTATAGTCGATTGTCGCCGTATCGCCGGCAATCGTGACTGCGCAAGCGAGAATGACCGGCCCGTCAGGGGCTTCCACCTCTAGCCGGTTCGTGTATGTGCCATCCGGAACCGACTTCAGTTCAGCCCGCGTGGCAGCTTCCGACTGGCGGACGATGCCGTCGGCAACGGCCTGCAGGTCCTCGAGACCGAACTCGTCAAGACATTCGCCGATCAGCTGCTCCCCGACCGCGCCGCCGGCGACGTTCGCCTCGATGTCGCCGATGACCTCGTCGACGACCCGGACGTTAGCGCGCAGAATGTCGAGAACCTCGTCATTGGGTTGCCCTTCCCGGTACAGCCGGCATGGCGGCAGGATCAATCCCTCTTCGTAGATCTCGCGGTTGTCGATGGTCAGCCCCCTGCCGCCGATATCGGGGAGGTGGCTGATCGTCATGACGAAGCCGACCAGACTGCCACGGTAAAAGACCGGTCTGACAACGCAGAGGTCCGGTGTATGTCCGGTTCCCATCCAGGGATCGTTGGTCGCCAGGACATCGCCTTCGGCCAACGTCGCCGGCGGGAACCGCGCCAACAGGTGTTCGATCGTATAGGGCGCCGTGCCGATGAAAGCCGGCATGCTCAAGCCCGCTTGCGCGATCGAGCGGCCTTCGCGGTCGAAGACCACGCAGGCGACGTCCCAGGCCTCGCGGACACCGACCGAGAAGGCGGAACGCACGATCGACAGCAGAATGCTGTCGGCGATTGCAATCAGCCGGTCCCAGACCACGCCAAGCGCGATCGGATCGATCGTCCGGTTCATGTCATGGCCTCGACGGCGGCGGGTGTGGCGATCAGGTCGCCGGACGCGGCGACCACGGCGCTGTCGTCGCGACCGAGCACGATGGTCGACTCGCGCTCTTCGATCAGCGCCGGACCGGTAATTTCATCGCCCGTCTCCAGGGCGTAGCGGTCGTAGATCGGCGTTTCCACGAAATCTTCATCTTCCGGCAGCCAGGCCGGCCGCGCACCGATTCGCTTGCCCGCGCGGCGACGAACGACGGGACGGTAATCCGCGACTCCGGGCGGCGCCGGGACGCTGACCTCGACCTTCCAATTGACGATCTCGATAGGCCGTTTGGAGAAAGGCCTGGCAAAGACGCGCGCGTAGCATTCGTCGAACAGGCCGGACAGCCGGGGCAGAAGGTCTGCGCCTCCGCCATCCGGCAGCACGACTTCGATCTCGTAGCCCTGGCCGCTATAGCGCATGTCGATAGCGCGCCTGACAGCGAATCCGTTCCTCGAGCCCCTGTGGGCGTTGTCGAGGGGCGCCGCCGCCCGCTGGACGAGCGACGCAAAGCGCCGGTCGAACGACGCGGCATCGAGAGCGTCCAGATCGACCCAATCGCTTTGCAGCAGCTCGAACGCCTGCGGGCTTGCAAGCAGCCCGATTGCCGACATTACGCCGGCGCCGACGGCGAAGACGACTTTCCCGATCCTTAGCTTGCGTGCGACCCGCAGCGCGTGCAACGGACCCGCTCCGCCGAACGCGACCATCGTCGCGCCGCGATAGTCGAAGCCGCGTTCGGCGGCATGGTTGCGAAAGGCGCGCACCACCTGTTCGTTGACGGTTTCATGGATGCCCCAGGCCGCCGTGGCCGCCCGCATCTCGAAAGCATCGCCGAACTCTCGCGTGAGCGCCGCCTGTGCCGCAGCGCGATCCAGGGTCATTCCGCCGCCCAGGAACGATTCGGGATCGAGGTAGCCGAGCGCAAGGTTGGCGTCCGTCAGCGTCGGCCTGTCGCCGCCGCGGGCGTAGCATGCCGGGCCGGGATCGGCGCCGGCACTTTGCGGTCCGACCCTGATCAGTCCGCGCGCGTCGACGCCCGCCAGCGAGCCGCCGCCGGCGCCGATCTCGATCAGATCGACGACCGGCGTCTTCACCGACAGTCCGCTGCCGGGTTTGAAGTCGTGAACCCGTGCAACCTCGATATCGTACCGCTTGAGCGGCCGGCCGCCGCGGATCAATGCCCCTTTGGCCGTGGTGCCGCCCATGTCGAAGGCGAGCAGGTCCTTGGTTTTCGTACGTCGGCCGATCAGCGACGCCATGAGAGCGCCGGCAGCGGGCCCGCTTTCCAGCACGCGTATCGGGTAGCGGCGCGCTGTCTGCGGATCGAGGCAGCCGCCGGAGGAGGTGGTGATTGCCAGCGAACCGACAAAGCCGAGATCGCCCAGTCCCGCTTCCAGACGCGCGACGTATCGGCTGAACATCGGCTGGACAAACGCATTCATGACGGTCGTGGACCAACGCTCGTGCTCGCGCAGGAACGGTATGACATCCGCCGAGCTTGTCACCGTGAGGCCGGGACAGGCCTCGCCAAGGCGCTCTACCGCCGCCGCTTCGTGGGCCGGGTTGACGGGAGAGTTGAGGAAACAGACGGCCACGGCCTCGATGTCTTCGTCGGCGACAAGCCGGGCGACCGCGCCGACAAGGGAGGCCGGATCGAGCGGCACCCACACCCTGCCATCGGCGCCGATCCGCTCCCCGACCTCGATGCGCAGCCGACGCGGCACCAACGGCGCGGGATAGCGTGTGCGCAGGTCGTACATATCGTAGCGCCGCTCGAGCGCGATATCGAGAACATCGGCGAACCCTGCGGTTACCAGCATGGCGGTCCTGGCGCCCTTGCGTTCGATCAGCGCATTGGCCACCAGCGTGGTGCCGTGGACGATGCTGTCGATTTCGGCGATGCCGATGCCGGCCTCGCCCAACAGCACCGGTATCCCCGACAACACCGACTCCGACGGATCCCCCGGCGTGGTGAGTTGCTTGTGGATGTGCAGTTTTCCGCGGCGCTGATCGAAAGCGGCGAAGTCCGTAAACGTGCCGCCGATGTCGATCCCGAGGCGCCAGTCGCCTCTAGTCATGGCTGCGCCGGATGCCGATCGGGGTCAGCCCGGTTGCGACCGGGACGGCGGCGCCCTTGCGGACCGGCCAATGCCTCGCGACGAACGCAGCGAACACACTTCCGGACGTCGGTCCTCCTGGGGCACGCCCCTGCTCAATCCGAGAGGCAATCGTCGAAGTCAATGCCCGCTGTCCGTGATGGACCTTCGATCTCGACCGTTCAGTCTCGAAGGGTCTCACTCTCCCTGCCCCTGTGTGGCGCCTCGGTCTGGGTCCCGGTCTCTGGGCCTGCTGCCACTTAGCCGCCAGGCGAACTCCGTCGACCCGAAAATGCCCCGCGGCCGCAACCGGAGAACCAGGATCAATCCGACTCCCAGCGTCAGTTGCGAGATGCCGAAGATCGAAGGAATCTCGACGAGGCCGAACAGCGAGCCCCCTTCGATGCCGCGCATGAACTCCAGCCAGGCGGAAATCACCACGACGCCGGCGACGCCGCCTATGATGCTCGCGGTCCCGCCGAGAACCGCCATGACCATGACGGGAATAACCATGGTTATGAAGAAGGACTGCGGCGAGAAGGCCGTGAGCTGGTGCGCCAGCAGCACGCCGGCGACGCCGGTTATCGAGGCAGACAATACCCAGGCGCCGACCCTGGTCCGCACGACGTTGATGCCCGAGGTTTCGGCAGCCAGAGGATCGTCCCGCGCCGCCCTTGTCCGCAGTCCGAAACGGGAAAATTTGTACGCCAGGCTCACGGCGGTCAGCGCGCAAAGAAGACCGTAAACGTCCAGGAGGCCCGAAGCCTTGGGTACCCCGAAAAAGGTCTGCGTACCTCGCGTGAACTGATCCAGGTTGCGGATCACTTCGTTGGTGATGACGAGAAGGCCGAAGGTCATGATGCCCGCCGTGGCGCCCGAAAGCCGCATGACGATGGGCCCGACGACCAGCGCCGCGAGCCCGGCGGCTGCACCTCCAATGAGAATCGACGGGTAGAATCCGACCGAGAGATTCATCAGCCAATGAGGCAGGTCGGGCAGAATCGCGCTCTTGATTCCGGACGGGACAGCGACGAGGCCGCCGACATAGGCGCCGATCGCAACGAAGGCGGGGTGACCGAATGAAACGATACCGGTGTTGCCGACGAAAACCTGATAGCCGATGACCATGATCGCCGTGATGCCGACGTTGACCAGCAGGCTTTCGGACCGTCCGCCCGCCGCCCAGACCCAGATCAGAACCGCGATGGAAATCGCGATCACAATCGTCGTTCCGCCGGTGACGGTGCCCAGGAGAGCAAATGGGCCGGGCCCGCGGTCGTGGGTAAGGCCGAGCCGCATCACTTGGCCAGTTCGACGACGCGGCCGGCCACGCCCTGGGGCCGCAGAATCAGGACGAGAATCACCAGGCCGAAGGCGAACGCGGATTGGAACGCAAGGAGATCGGTGGTCAGGAAGCTGGCGAGGACGCTCTCGAACAGGCCCAGCAGAAGACCGCCGATCACCGGCCCGCGAATGGTCCCGAGGCCGCCCAGCACGACAGCAATGAACGCCTTGAGCGTCGGCGTCAGATCTGCTCTCGGGTCGACGGTCCCGATGCGGGCAAACCAAACGAAGGCGACGACGGCGGCGACGACTCCGCTGATAGCGAAGACGACAAGCAGAACCTTCGGCGGCCGGACGCCCATAAGCTGTGCCGCTTTGCTGTCCTCGGCAGCGGCCCGAATCTCGATACCGAACGTCGTCCGCTGAATAAGCAGATTCAGCGCCACCAGCACGATTACGCTGAGCCCCAGCGCCAGGATTTGAAGCAGCGAGATTCGGACCCCGCCGACGGAGACCGATTCGATCAACACGGGTGGGGTCGGCACATGCCTCGGCGCCTCGCCGAAGACGAAGATCGCAACCGCCTGGAGAGCGAGGGCAACGCCGAACGAAGTCAGCAGGAGAGTGGCCGGCGGTGCCGTGATGAAGGGACGGAAGGCAAAACGCCCCATCGCTATGGAAAGGACAACCGTGAACACCACCATGACCAGGATCGTCAACGCATAGGGCGCGCCCACCGAATCCGTTACCGCGATGGCGTACCCCGCCCAGACGATGAGCGATCCATAGGCGAAATTCACGAAGCCCATTACGCTGAAGACAAGGCTGAGGCCCAACGCAAGCAGCGCATAGGTCGAGCCGATGCTGAGGCCGTCGACGATGACCTGTAACGAAGCGACCATCATCCGGCGCCGCCGCCAACGTAGGCCTTGGCGAGATCGAGGTGTTCCGAAACCTCTTTCGCATCGCCTTGCAGGATCACCCGACCGTTCCTGAGAACGAGCGCAGTGTCTGCAAAGCTCATGACCCGGCTTGCCGCTTCCTCGACCACGACGATCGTCAAACCGCTCCGCTTCAGCTCCTCGAGGTGCGCGTAGACCTCGTCGACAATGAGCGGCGCAAGTCCGAGCGACGGCTCGTCCAGCAACAATACCGCCGGCCTCGACATGAGGGCGCGCCCGATCGCCAGCATCTGCTGTTGCCCGCCCGAAAGCGCCCCGCCCGATCCATGACGGCGCTCGCGCAGAATGGGAAACATGGAATAGACCTGTTCGAGACCGTCGTTGATCGCACGGCGGACACCGGACCTGTGCAGGCTGCGGCGTATCGTGGTTGCGCCCAGTTGAAGATTCTCTTCGACTGTGAGTGTCGAGAAAATCCGTCTCCCTTCCGGACACAGCACGACGCCGACCCCAATTCTCTCTTCGGCGCCGAGCGCGCTCACGTCGTTCCCGGCGACATGCATGGCGCCCCGCCACAGCGGAAGCATACCCGCCATGAGGAGCAGGAGCGTCGTCTTGCCGGCGCCGTTCGGGCCCGCGATCGCCATCGCGCTCCCCTTCCCGACGGCAAAGCTCATATTCTCGAAGACGGGGATCGCTCCGTACCCTGTCGCTGCGCCTCGGAGTTCGATCATCGGGGAGGCTTCTGCGGAACCTGGCCCAGATACACGCTGATGACCTCCGGGTCGCCGGCGATTTCGTCCGGTGTTCCGGAACGCAGCACCTTCCCGTCGGAAAGAACCACGATCCGGTCCGACAGGCCCATGATGAGGTTAACGTTGTGGTCGATCATCAGCATGGCGCAGGAGAACCTCGAGCGGGCGGAGCGAAGCGCTTCCGAGAGAAGTTCCGTTTCGCTGCTACCCAGCCCCGCCCCCGGTTCGTCGAGCAACAGGACCTTCGGTTCCGACACAAGCGCTCGCGCCACCTCCACGCGCTTCTGGGCGCCATAGGGGAGTTCGCTGACCGGCAATCGAGCAACGTCTTCAAGACCCTGATCGGCAAGGGAGCGACGAACCAGGTTCCGACGTTGCTCACGAGGACGGCCCCGCTGCGCGAGGAGCCCGACCTCGATGTTCTCCGCGACCGTCAGATCGGTAAACAGCCGCAGGTTTTGGTAGGTGCGTATCAGACCGGCACGAGCCCGGCGGTCGCGAGACAGGTGACCGATCTCGATCCCGTCGATCAGGACGCGGCCGGCATTCGGGCGGACGACGCCCGAGACACAATTGACCAGCGTCGTCTTTCCCGACCCGTTGGGGCCGAGCAACCCCAACGTCTCTCCCTGCCCGACCTCGATGTCGATCCCGTCGAGGGCGGTAACGCCGGCAAACCGTTTCTCGATGCCAAGAGCGCTAAGTGCCGGAGCCGGCGATGTCCGCCCAGCCGCTGGCGAGCCCATTGTCGCGTTCAGCGAGGATCGACTGACTGCACCTTCACGAACTCGCCTTTGGCATCGAACCCGATCACGGTTGCGCTGCGTACCGGATGGCGATTCTTCCAGCGGTAAAGCGTGGATCCTGGCAGCGCAACGTTGGTCTGGCTACTCAGAGCCGCAGAGATCTTTGCGGCATCCACGGAACCGGCTTTTCTTAACGCATCCGCCAGCAACAGCATCCCCTGATAACCGGGGAGCACATTCAGGTTCTCCGGAAACGTTCCGTACTTTTTCTCGTAGCGCTTCACGAGATCGGCAACCGCCGGATCGAGGTTTCGCCCCTCATAAAAGCCCTGCGCAATGTAATAGACGTTGCTCAGCGCCTTCGCGCCGACAACTTTGGGCAGCGCCTTGGAAGAAAAAGTCGAATTCCCCAGAATCGGCAGATTGACGCCGGCAGCGCGGAGCTGCCGGATGAAAGTTCCCACATGCGGGAAGTAGTCGTTCAGGTAAACCGCGTCGACCTTGTCGCCAAGCCGGCGAATCTTGGACACGTTCGCGGAGTAGTCGGTTGCATCGTTGGCGACGGTGTCGGTGGCAACGATTTCACCGGCAAAGTTATCGCGAAAGGTCTTTTCCAACGCCGTAAAGAAGTTGAAAGCGGCGTTGACCACGACGTACATCCGCTTCCAGCCTTTCTGGTTGGCGAACACCGCTTGAGCCTTGCCCGAATCCTCAATCGTAATCGCGGCCGTAAAATGATGCGGCCCGACCGCCTGTGTCCACGCCGTCGACGATGCCGCGCAAGAGAAGCTGAGGATGCCGGCCGCCTGCGCTGCCTGAGACGCACCCACGCCGATGTCGAAATCCGCCGGCACGATCAGAAGCTGAGCGCCCTGTGCGATCAGTTCTTCGGCAACCTGACGCGCCTTGGCCGGATCGGATTGCGTATCGCCGCGTATGACCTTGATCGGGCAGCCTCCGATACCGCCCTTTTCGTTGATCTGTTCGATGGCGATAAGCGCGCCCCGCGCATCGACATTGTCGAAAAAGGCGAAACCGCCGGTTTGCGCTTTAGCCATCCCGATGGTGATAGCCCCGCCCGCACAATCGAACGACTGTGCCGATGCGTGTCCGGCTCCAAGGGCCGCCAGGCCAAACGCCGTGAACGCAGCAAGAATTTTGCGAAACATTTTCCCCTCCCAGCTTTGTGCGCAAGCATATCACGCCGCAGGCGGTGCAACAACCTCGTGCGCCCGCACCCGCCTGAATCCGCGCCTGAAACTCTCCGTCCTCGCATTGTCGCGGGAAGGGGGTGGCTCCGGAAGCCGGGCCGACGGATTGAAACGATTCGACCGGCGAGTGGGCATGCCGATGACCGGCGGCAATGGCGAGCCGCCGCGCGCATCCCGGGTGCGCGTGCCGCCCATGAGTAGGCCGCCTATGAGTAGATCGTCTCCAGCAACCGGCCTATGGCATCGTTGACCACATCCGGATTCTCCAGGTTCGAGCTATGACCCGCTTCCGGCACGCGCGCCAACGTCGCGTTCGGCAACATTTCCAGCATGGGCAGCACGTTCTCGATCGGGTTCTGGAAATCCTCTTCGGCGTGCACAATGAGGGTCGGCACGGCGATCTCGCGAAGCCGTTCGGTAACATCGCTCTTGGCGATCCAGGAAAGCCCCTGGTGATAGACGGCACGGGCCGGAATTTCGGTCGTCCAGCGTTCGATCCAATGGTCGACCAATGCCCTGTTGCGTGCACGCGTGGTCTCGCCGAAACAATGCGGGGCAACCCATTCGGCAAAGTCTCGAGGCACCATCCCCTCGACATCGAGTTCGCTGAATTTCTTGCGGAAGGCTGCCTGGTCCTCCGCACTGAACGAAACCGACGGGGCGCCGATAAGAACCAGGCCGTCGAGACGGTTCTGATATTTCAAAGCGAATGTCGTGGCCATAAATCCGCCGACGGACATTCCGCCCAAAACGCAGGTTTCGATATGTAATCGATCAAGTAATGCATGACAATCGTCTGCCAGGTCGTCAAGCGAATGCACAACATTCGGTCCGACAAGAACCCGGCTGTTATAGGCAATAGCCCTGTAGCGAGCAGAAAGATAATCGAGTTGCGGTGCGAACATCGTCGCGTCCATGAGTGTCCCGTGACTGAATACCACAGCCGGCCCCGATCCCTTCTCGATGAATAGGTCAGTCATGTTGCCGCCATCCGCGTTGCGTTTCCCGAACCGAATTCGAGACCATCACATTGGCACAGAATTCTGACGGCAGGTAGCGCTTCGATTAAGCAAGATTGTGTCATGTCATGCATAATTCGACCGCCTCTTTTGTCTTCGTAACGCAAATGGATTGTATTGAACTTGTGACCCCTCATGTTTGCATCTCTCTCGTCGCTCCGACCGCTTCTCGACTTCGGCTCTCCTGCCCCGGCGCTTCGTGAACGGAATCTCAGATCTTCGGGATCGGCTCCATCGCGTCGCGGGACCGGGTGACCTTGCCGTCCCAGTGGCGGCTGAACGCGGCGATCATCCCCCATGAGAGCAACCGACGCCGCGACGCGCAGCACCGCAGGCAGGTCCGGAAACTCGTAGAAGGAGAAATGGACGTACTCCTCGACATTGCTCCAATCGGCCAAGGCGTCCGCCGAGCCCAGGGCCGCGACGGCGTCAGGCAGGTGCCCAGTCTCGTACCAAACGTCGAACGCGTCGCGCGCCGCTGGATCGACCCCGGCGCGCGATCAGTTAGCCGGTTGTGGAATGCCGGCAGATCGCGGCAGCGCCGTCCTCGCCTGATCGCTCGTGCTCGTGCAGGGATGACGATAGGGATACGTTACCTAGGATGTCGGCGCGGTTCTCTAGGTACCGTAGGCCGCCAGCCGGACGGGAACAAATGCCGCTTGCCACGCGATGAGGGATGCACACCATGAGCACCGAGATTTTGAACACGAAGGTTGGAATCGTCACGGGAGGCCGCGACCGTCCGAGGTCGATCCAGAATCCGCGGGTGCCAACCGCTAGGCTGCGCCCAATTCGGCAAGCCCAAAGCCGTGCTCACCACCGAGTGTTCCTCAGACATCGGGTCTATGCCCCGTTAAGCAACTGCGCACAGGACCTTAACCGACCGGCGCAGCACCGGGATGTATCTCGCACCATCGGAAAACGCGACTAGGGCGTACGCGTTTTTCGCCACTGCGCGGATCTAGGCATCGCAGCATGTATGCGGGTTTCGTTGCGTAGGACTATTCGATCCGGCGAGGGCCCGCTCAATCCAGCGGAATTTGTCGCTTCTTCGTTCCACTCGCACAAACACGCACTGGTGTCCGTCATCTCTTAGGAAGCTTCCGGCATCAAACTCGTGTCCGTGATCGAACTTGTTTGGCACAACCGTGCGAAAATCACGTCTTCTGTATTCGCCGCGCCTCATACAATCTGTCTTCGGCAAACCATCTTACGAAAAAATTTTGTCCGACTGCGCGGGCAGGTTGGAACCTGCAACTCCAGGCAGTTCCTTCAATCTGGACCAGTCGGTGCAGGCAGGTCACCGAACTCCCACCAAATTCAATCGCGCACCGCGGCGCGGGCCTCGCGGTGGCGCTCCCAGCGCGGCTGGCGGCAGATGTTGCCGAGGAACTCCAGCA